>JAFPGC010000056.1 GCA_017423025.1 Bacteroidales bacterium | reverse complement strand
TGCGGAGAGACCGAGATTCGAACTCGGGATACCCTTTTGGAGTATACACGCTTTCCAGGCGTGCCTCTTAAGCCACTCGAGCATCTCTCCAAGGCTTGTCCCAAAATTGGGACTGCAAATATAAGAACTTTTTCAAAAACAACAAAAATTATTTACAAGCCACGGGGGCGAGGGCGGAACGGATTGAAGTGGCAATCAGCCGTCGCGGGATGCGGGAGAAGACGATATCGTAGCCGTTGTCCTGGCTGCGGGAGCCGTCTTCGTAGAGGATGCCGATGTCCCCGTTCTTGAAGCGGACCATGGTGGAATAGGCGGCAGGGCCGCTCTGGAGGGTGAGGAAATCGGCCCAGCTGTTGCCGCCGTCGCGGCTTACGGCCAAGGTGAGCCCCGTGCGGGCGTCCTTGCCCTTGATGTAGGAATGGATGACCATATCCTTTCCCCAGTTGATGATGTCTCCGTTGCAGCTGTTCGCCTCCAGGCCTTGGGAAGGATATGTTTCTCCCCAATGCCAGATGCCGTCTTTACCCTTGGTGGCCGTGTTCATGACCCTGGGGGCGTAAACGCCGGTGCGGCAGCTGATGAGAAGGCGCCCGTCCGGCAGCAGTTCCAGCTTGGACTCGTCGCCCCGGGCGGCGATAGCCTCGGGCTGCAGCGTCCAGGTCTGGCCTTCGTCCTTGGAATAGTACAGATGCGGCTCTACCGGCCAGGGCCAGGGCATGGGGTCGGGATAATCCCGCGGCAGCACGCAGGCGGCCAGGAGGAGGTCTCCATCGGCATCCACAATGCCTTTTCCGGAAGTGATGAACGTGCTGTGCAGGTTCTCGGGGAAAGGAACGATGCGGGGCTCGCTCCAGGTGAGGCCACCGTCCTCGCTTGTGCTCACGGACGTCTGCCTGAGACCGCGCCGAAAGCCTTTCCGGCCTTCTCCGCAGGCCATCAGACACACGATCTTGCCGCTGCGGGTAAGGGTGAGCGAAGCGTCGCCGAACCCGTAACCCAGTACACGGTTGGTGTCTCCGCGGGCAATGAAGCGCTGCTCACTCCAAGTCTTTCCGCCGTCGGTACTGCGCTTGGTGCTGATGTCGATGCTGGTATTGCGGTAACCCAGGTCGCCGATATCCTCGTACCGGCGGTCCGTCACGGCCACAATATTGCCTTTGGCGTCCAGGCACATGGCGGGAATGCGGTAGAAATGGCACGAGTCGCTGCCTTCGGCAAAGACAATCGTCGTTTGGATCTGAGGTTCCGCGCAGGAATGGAGCCCGGCGCAGAGGATGGCGGCGGAGAGCGCCGCAAAAGCAAGGCGGAGATGCATATAATAAGGATTATTCTGCCAGGCAGCTGTCCATCAACTGTTCCAGGGCCTTCTTGTCAAGGTTTTGGCCGATGAAGACGATCTTCTGCATGCGGTCGCCGTACTGGGGATCCCAGTCCTGGCGGAGCTTGCGGTCGCGGTTCATCATTTCCTGAAGCTCTTCTTCGTCCATGGTGGCAAACCAGAGGCCGCAGTCCTTGAGAGTCTTCTGCCGGCCCGCCTGCTCAAAGAGGAAGCACTTGTCAATGTCGTTGGAGAAGTAGCACAGTCCCTTGGCGCGGATGATATTCCCCGGCCACTTGGTGGCTACCATATGGTCGAACTTGTTCAGGTCCAGTGCCGGACGGCGGGTGTACACATAGGTGTCGATGCCGTATTCCAGGGCTTCGCCTTCGGCCTCTTCCTCTTCGTCCTCCTCGCCTTCGATGGCGGCAATCCAGGCGGCCGATGTAGCCACGGCGTCAAAGTCGAACATGCCGGTGTAGATAATCTCGTCCAGTTCTACGTCGCCGTAGTTGCACTCCAGCACCTTGGCGCCGGGGTTGATGGTCTTCACGATGCCTTTGAGCTTGCCCAGCTCGTCGGGGGTGATATCGGCCGCCTTGTTAAGCAGCACGATGTTGCAGAACTCGATCTGCTCTATGACCAGGCGCTCCAGGTCGTCTTCGCCGATGTCCTCTTTCTGGAGGGCGGCGCCGCTCTCGAACTCGTCCTTCATGCGCAGGGCGTCCACCACCGTCACAATGCAGTCTACGTAAGGTGCTCCGCCGCGCACAGCCTGGGGAGCCAGGGCAGGCATGGTGCTGATGGTCTGGGCAATGGGAGCCGGCTCGCAGATGCCGCTGGCCTCCACCACAATATAGTCGAATTTACGGGCCGATGTAAGGTCGGCCAGCTGGGCCACCAGGTCCATCTTGAGGGTGCAGCAGATGCAGCCGTTCTGCAGGGCCACCAGACTGTCGTCCGTGCCGCCCACGATGCCGCCTTTTTCAATGAGGCTGGCGTCTATGTTTACCTCACCGATATCGTTCACGATGACGGCGAACTTGATGCCCTTTTTGTTGGAAAGGATGCGGTTCAGAAGGGTGGTCTTGCCGCTCCCGAGGTAACCGGTCAGCAAAAGGACCGGAATGTCTTGTTTTTGGAGAGAGATTTCCATTATTATCTTGATTTAATCGTTGCAAAACGGGGTTTGCTTCACAGCAGACCCCGTTTTCATTCTAACCTAAAAACTTAACCTATTAAAAAACTATTCGTCATTTTATTCTGCAAATACTGTGCCGAATTATTTGCTATTTAGCTCTTTATTAGGCTTTATTGAAATAATTTTTACATCTGCTATGGGACGGTCCATCCGGTCCGTGGGCTGGGAGGCGATGCGGTCAATCACGTGCAGGCCGGAGATGGTTTCTCCGAACACGGTGTATTCCCCGTCCAGATGGGTGCAGTGGTCCGGATTCTGGACCAGATAGAACTGCGAACCGGAAGATTCCTTGAAGGGATTGGCCAGGTCTCCCTGCCGGGCGGCGGCCAGGGCGCCTTTCACATGCGTATGGAGAGGGTTGCCTTCGGCGTCTCTCATCTCGGCCTTGATGGTGTAGCTGGGACCGCCTTCTCCCCACTGGGCCACCAGGGAGGTGTCACGGGTGAAGGGGTCTCCGCCCTGAATCACGAATCCGTCGATGACGCGGTGGAACAGGAGGTTGTCGTAATAGCCGGCCAGGGCCAGTTTGGCAAAGTTGTCGCGGTGGAGAGGCGTGTCCTTGAACAGGCGGACGCGGATGGTGCCTTCCGTGGTGACAATGTCAAAGACGGGTTCTTCGGGAAGGGCCTGGGCGGCGCGGACGGCCGCCAGGCTGTCCTGGGGCGAAAGGTCCACGGTTACGTTTTCTCCGCTGCGGGTTTTGCAGGAGAATAGCAGGCATAGGGCCAGGACAGCATAGACAATCTTTTTCATTGCTTTCGAATTTTGCACAAAAATAGTAATTTTGTAAGATATATGGCAAACCCGTTGAAACAATTGGCCGGGGAGACCGCCATTTACGGCTTCAGCTCCATCCTGGCCAGGATTCTGAACTTCCTGTTCGTTCCTATCTACACTCGTACGCTCACGCAGATGCAGTACGGAGTGGTGACGGAATTCATGGCCTACATCGCCATTCTGCAGGTGGTGCTGGTGCTGGGTCTGGAGACGGGGTGTTTCCGCTATGCCAACAAGGAAGGGGAGGACCCCCGCAAGGTTTATTCCGGGGCGCTCCTCACGGTCTTCGGCCTCAATCTGGCCTTCCTGGCCTGTATGGTGGCCTTCTCCGGCCCCTTATCGGCCGCCATGGGGTATCTGGGGTACAAGCGCCTCATCATATATGTGGCTTCCATCCTCTTCTGCGACAGCATCACCGCCATTCTCTTTGCCAAACTGAGGCAGGAGCACAAGGCCGTGAAGTTTGCCATCCTCAAAACCGTGAAAATCCTCACGGAGACGGGCGCCAACCTGGTGCTGTTCTTCGTGTATCCCGCCCAGCCGGACTTTACCTATCCCATCTTTGCCATCCTCATCAGCTGCGTGCTGTGCCTGATGCTCTTTGTGCCGGACATCCTGCGGCTCAGGCTGGTCTGGGACAGCGGGCTGGTCAAGCGGATGCTGGTCTATTCGCTGCCGCTCATGGTCGCCGCCCTGCCGGGGGTGGCCAACGATTTCCTGGACCGGGTGCTGTTCCGCTTCTTCGATACTTCATCGGCCCAATGGCAGGCTACCCTGGGCGTGTACCAGGCGGCGGTGAAGCTGGCGGTCATCATGAACCTCTTCATCCAGATGTTCCGCTATGCGGCCGAGCCTTTCTTCTTCCAGAGGGCCAAAGACAAGGGTTCCAAGGAACTGTATGCCGTGGTGATGGAATATTTCACGGCCTTCTGCGGCCTGGTGCTGCTGGGAGTGGTGGGATACATTGACATCATCTCGCTGTTCCTGGGCCGGGACTTTCGCGTGGGTGTCGGCGTTGTTCCCGTGATGCTCCTGAGTTATATGCTGCTGGGCATGCTTTTCAACGTGTCCATGTGGTACAAGCTGTCCGGCAAGACCAACATGGCCATCTGGATCACCCTGGCGGGCCTGCTGGTGACCATCGTGGTGAACGTGGTGTTCATGCCGCGCTTCTCCTACTGGGCATCGGCCTTCGGACATCTGGCCAGTTATCTGGTGATGTTCGTCCTGAGCGCGTGGCTGGGGGCTAAGTATTATCCCATTCCCTACAAGTGGAAGCGCATCGGCCTGCTGTTCCTGCTCATGGGCATTACCTATGCGGGCCTTTATTTCTGCGACCTCCGCGTCGACTCCACGCTGCCCAAGCTGGCGGTGAACACCATGCTCATAGGCACTTATGGGGTGATGTCCTGGGTGCTTCTTCGCCGTAGACCTGTAACCGAGCCTAATCAATAATCATTAACCATACATTATGAAGAAACTAACCATTCTGCTTTCCGCGCTGGCCGTGATGGCCTGCGCCAAGCCCGTACCCCAGGAATTCCACGTGATTCCCATGCCTGCCCAGGTGGAAATCACCGATGGCGCCTTCTGCGTGAAGGGTGTGCAAATCTCCGTGGACCCCGCCATGGACGAACTGTCCCAGAAGGCCATAGGCCGATTTGTGGAAGCCCTCGAAACCGCCACCGGCGTCAAGACCAGGAGCGGAGAGAAGGGCATTTGCTTCACCGTGAATCCCGACCTGGCCCCCGAGGCTTACTGCATTGATATCAAGGCCGACGGTGCCTCCGTGCAGGCATCGGCCCTCAATGGCTTCCTCTACGCCTGCGAGACCCTGAAGCAGATGCTGCCCGCCGCCATCTATGGCAACAAGGCCGTCAAGGCCGATTGGGCACTGCCCCTCGCCCACATCGAGGATCAGCCCCGCTTCACCTACCGCGGCATGCACCTCGATCCCTGCCGTCACTTCTTCACCATCGAAGAGACCAAGCGTTACCTGGACGTGATGGCGGCTTACAAGCTCAACCGCTTCCACTGGCACCTCACCGAGGACCAGGGCTGGCGCATGGAGGTGAAGGCTTATCCCAAGCTCACCGAGATTGGCGCCTGGCGTGACGGAACCGTGATCAAGAAGGACTGGGATTCCAACGACGGCATCCGCCACGGTGGTTTCTACACCCAGGAAGAGATGAAGGAGATTGTGAATTACGCCGCCGAGCGGGGTATCACCGTCATCCCCGAGATTGACCTTCCCGGTCACATGGTAGCCGCCCTGGCCGCCTATCCCAACCTGGGCTGCACCGGCGGTCCCTACAAGGTATGGTCCCGCTGGGGTGTGGCTCCCGACATCCTCTGCGCCGGTAACGAGGACGTCTACACCTTCCTGGAGACCATCCTCACCGAGCTCATTGACATCTTCCCCTCCGAGTACATCCATATCGGCGGTGACGAGGCCTTCAACGAAGAGATGGGCATTCCGTGGGACCACTGCCCCAAGTGCGCCGCCAAGATGCAGCAGCTGGGCATCAAGAAGGGCCCCATGGCCAAGCACTATCTGCAGAACTATGTCACGGCCCGTATCCAGGACTTCCTGAACCAGCACGGCCGCAAGATCATCGGCTGGGACGAGGTTCTGGAAGGCAACCTGGCCCCCGGTGCCACGGTCATGAGCTGGCGCGGTGTGAAGGGCGGTATCGAGGCCGCCAACAAGGGCTTCGATGTGGTCATGACCCCCAACAGCTACCTGTATTTCGACTATTACCAGAGCAAAGAGCGTGACAAGGAGCCCTTCGCCATCGGCGGTTATCTGCCCGTGGAGAATGTCTATGCCTACGAGCCTTATACCGGTCTTACCCCCAATGCCCAGAAGCATATCCTGGGTGTACAGGCCAACCTCTGGACGGAGTACGTCGCCACGCCCGAGCACCTGGAGTACATGCTCCTGCCCCGCATGTGCGCCCTGTCCGAGATTCAGTGGTGCGCGGCCGACAAGAAGGACTTCGCCCGCTTCGACGCCTCCTTGGACCACTCCTTCGAGATATTCGACGCCATGGGCGTGAACTATTGCCTGGATGTGCGCGGGCTCATCGGCCTGGACCGCCAGCCGGCCCGCACTCCCGAAGAGTTGGAAGAGTACCTCAAGGAGAATCCCCGCAGTTGGTAGTTAGTACAGCAGCAGGCCCAGCACGGCGCCGGCCAGAATCACGTAGATGGGATTCACTTTGCCCCAGTAGGAGGCGACGAAGGCCCCGCCCAGCAGCAGCCAGCTTTTCCAGTCTGGAAAGTTTTCTGAAACCACTTGGATGTTGGGCGTACTGCCCATCCAGGTGGTTTTTATAATGAGAATGATGGCGGCGGCTCCAATGAGTCCCACCACGCAGGGCTTGAGCCAGCTCATGGTTCCCGCATACAGCTTGCTGTTCTTGAATTTGAGATAGAAGCGTACAATCAGGAGCATGATGATGAAGGAGGGGAGGATGAGGGCCAGCGTGGCGGTAAGGGACCCGCAGACGCCCAGGAACTGGCTTCCTGTGACGTTGAACAGTACATTGTAGCCCACATAGGTGGCGCTGTTGATGCCGATGGGCCCTGGCGTCATCTGCGAAATGGCCACGATATCCGTAAAGGCGCTCTCGGAAATCCAGGGATGCTCTACCACCACCTGGTTCTGGATGAGCGACAGCATGGCATACCCGCCCCCGATGGTGAAAGCCCCAATCACGAAGAAGGTCCAGGCCAATTGCAATATGAGCGTTAAGACATCCATGTCCGTCCTTCCAGGTCCGATATCGTCATTCCCGGCTTGACCGGGAATCTCCTTTAATTCTATAATACGTTACACTAAACCCCACCACCAGCACGCATAATATAATATATATAGGTGAAACGTTGAGGAAGGCCACCAGCAGCAGCGATACCACAGCCAGGGCCCAGTGCCAGACATTCTTGCAGGATTTCCGCGCCATATTCACCATAGGAACGGCTATGAGGGAAATGACCACGGGCCGAATTCCCTTGAAGGCGCGCTCTACCCACGGATTGTCCTTGAAGGCGGTGAAAAAGATGGCAATGGCCAGGATGATGAGGAAAGAGGGGAGGATGCTCCCCAGCGTGGCGGCCAGGCTGCCCTTGAGGCCGCGCAGTTTGTGTCCTGCAAAGATGGAAATGTTAACGGCCATTACTCCGGGGGCGCTTTGCGACAGGGCCACGATGTCCGGAAGCTCGTCCTCCGAGATCCAGCCGCGGCGGCCCATTTCCGCCTGGATGAGCGGAATCATGGCATACCCGCCGCCAATGGTGAAGGCCCCAATCTTGGCGAACACCAGAAAAATCTCCCAGAGCGACACTCTCTTATCCATAGGTCACAAAGATAACTCAAATTTTTCAAAAATTTCTTGGAAAAAATTTGTCAGTTCAGAAAAACTTACTACCTTTGCAGTCCCGTTTGAGAAGAACGGGATTTTTTACGGCTCATTGACAATATTGAAAGACTAAAAGTACAAGCAAGTACCGAGAAATTGTGTAACACAATTTACTAATAAACGAGCGTCAGTTTCTTTTAAGAAACAGCGTCAGGACAGGCTAGTCATTTAAAAAAATATACAATGAAGAGTTTGATC
>JAFPGC010000044.1 GCA_017423025.1 Bacteroidales bacterium | reverse complement strand
GTGACAACACACGGACCAGCCTCAACGACAGTGCACGGGATATTCTTCCCGTCGGCACCGAAGACGGAAATCATTCCGACTTTCTTTCCAATTAAACCAGGCATTGGTGTTTGTTAATTAATTGTTACTTAATGTTTTAACACGCATTGGAGGCCACGTGGGCACAATTGCGGACCGCAAAGATACGATTAAATTCCTGATTTTCAAAAAATTTTCAACACATTTATGAACAAGTCCTGGATTATTTATAACTTTGCGTATTCGCGGGGTAATACCAACAATTAGGTATTTCCCCTTGGTGCGAAAACCCGTACCTTTGTATCCGGAAAACCTATGCGAAAACTGCTCACACTCCTGTTCCTGATGCTCCTTGTCCTTCCGGTCCGGGCAGCCGGTCCGCTCAAGGTGGCGGGACGGGTACAGGAGGCCGATGGCGGCGCGCCCGTGCCCGGCGCCGTGGTACGGCTGGACGGAGAGTATCTCTGGGCGGTCACGGATGAAGACGGCAGCTTCAGCTTGAATGGCGTACAGCCGGGCCGATACCAGCTGGAAGTCTCCTGCCTGGGCTACGTAACCTGGCAGAAAACCCTGGACGTGAAGCAGGAAGTGAAGAATCTCCTGGTCAACTTGTCCCTCAACACCCTTGCGCTAGAAGAGGTGGTGGTGACCGCCGAAACGGCCAAGGACAACATCAATACCACCCAGACCATAGGCCGGACGGCCCTGGACCACCTGCAGATGAACAGCATGGGCGGCATTGCCGCTTTGCTGCCAGGCGGAAAAACGCTGAACCCGGACCTCACCACCGACAACGCCTTCTCCCTGCGCAGCAACGGCTCTACCGCGGGAAACGCCGCTTTCAGCACGGCGGTGGAGGTTAACGGAGTACGCATGGGCGACAACGCCAGTTTCGGCGGCATGGCCGGTATCGGCACCCGCAGCATTTCCGTGGAGAACATTGAGTCGGTGGAAGTGATCACCGGTGTCCCTTCGGCCGAATACGGAGACTTCGGCAGCGGCGTGGTCAAGGTCAAGACCAAGAAGGGACGCTCACCGCTGAACATTGTCCTGTCGGCCAATCCCCGCACCTACGAGGTGTCCGTTTCCAAAGGCTTCGAACTGGGCAAAGGCGTGGTGAACCTGGGGGCCGAATGGGCCCGCGCCACCAGCAAGCTCACCTCCCCTTACACCTCCTATACCCGCCGGGGTTTCACCGTGGATTACACGCGTACCTTTGGCAAGCAGCTGCGGCTGGAGGCCGGCATCAACGGCAACATCGGAGGCATGAACTCCTCTTCGGATCCCGACGCCTTCTCCAATGAATACACCCAGGAACGGGACAACCTCCTTACGCCGCATTTCAAGCTGATGTGGCTGCTCAACCGAAGCTGGGTGACCAACCTCACACTCTCCGGCAGCATCTACTACCACGACCAGCGTTCCCATTATCATAAATACAATTCGTACGGGTCTGCGCAGCCGTCCGTGCACGCGCAGGAGGAAGGCTACTGGATGGCCGAAACCCTCCCCTTCACCTATTATTCCGACCTCATCAACGACTCCCGCGAACTGGATTACTCGGCCTCCCTCAAATACGACTGGCTCCGTAACTGGGGCTCCGTCAAGAACATCCTGAAGGCCGGCCTGCAGTGGAAGGCCGATGGCAACGTAGGCCGGGGAGAATGGTACGAGGACCCTTCCCTGGCACCCTCCGGATATCGGCCCCGTCCCTATACCGATTATCCCTATATGCATACGCTGGCGGGCTATGTGGAAGACAACCTCACCCTTCCGGTGGGCCGCACCACGCTTAACCTCATGGCCGGCCTGCGTCTGGAGAACGTGTTTATCAAGGGATCGCAGTACCGCAACCTGCGCATCCTTTCCCCGCGCCTGAACGCCCGCTGGATCCTGAGCGAAAGCGTAACCCTCCGCGGAGGCTGGGGCATCGCCGGCAAACTGCCCTCCTTCTACATCCTGTACCCCCGCCAGGAGTACCGGGACATCCAGACTTTCGGATTTTCGCATGGCGAATCGGCCTCCTATGTCTATTATACGCAGCCCTACAGCATGGTCTACAACCCGGACCTCCGCTGGCAGCGCAATTACAACTCGGAAATAGGGGCCGATGTCTCCCTGAAGAATTTCAAGCTGTCTCTGGTGGGCTTTTACAACATTACCCGGGATCCTTATCAGCTGGGAACCGTGTACGAGCCTTTCTCCTATAATATAATGGGGCTTCCCGCCGGATATACCATGCCGGCCGACCCGAAGGTGATTCTGGATAACCAGACCGGAAACCTCTATTTCCAGGATTCGGACGGATACTATGTGCCGGCAGAACTCAAGGTGGCCGACCGCAGCTTTGCGGCTTCCCGCCGTCAGGAAAACGGCGCCGACGTGCACCGCTACGGCGTGGAACTTACGGTGGACTTCCCCCAGATCAAGCCCATAGGCACCACCCTGCGCCTGGATGCCGCCTGGAACCATAGCGAGTATTCCTCGGACATTCCTGTCACCTATTACCGCATTGGCTGGTCCCACACTTCCCTGCCCAACCGTTCCTATCAATACGCCGGCATTTATCCCGCCGGCACCAATGTGTACAACGGACGCCGAACGGACAACGTGGACGCCAATCTCACGGCCATCACCCATATTCCCCGCGCCCGGATCATCATCACCGTGCGTTTCGAAACTGCCCTTCTCCGCAACTCGCAGAACACCTCCGACCGTGCCTTCAACGTGGGAGAGGCCTCCAACGAGCCCGTGGGCGGCAGCATCTACGACGGGAATTCCTACACCGCCATCTATCCGTCGGCCTATATGGACCTGAACGGACAGGTGCACCCGTGGACGGAGGAATCGGCCCGGGATCCCGAGCTTTCGCGCCTGATCCTGCGTTCCGGAAACATTTACACCTTTGCGCAGGACGGTTACAGCCCCTATTTCAGCGCCAACTTCAGCGTGACCAAGGAAATTGGAAAACACGTTTCCATTTCCTTCTTCGCCAACAACTTTACCAACGCCCGCCACTACGTCACCAGCCGCGCCACGGGCGTGAGCGCCATCTTCACCCCCAACTTCTACTACGGACTCACATGCAGAATAAAATTATAATCCTGTTGGCCGCCCTTTCCGTGCTCCTGACAGGTTGCATGGACATAGGAAGCCCCTACACCTCCGAGGATATTCACATTATCACGATAAAGGCCGTGTACCCTGCAGGCTTCGGCACCCGCGATGGCGCCACCGTCCGGATAGAAAGTCTCTCCAATGAAATCATTTATGTACTTCTGACCGGACAGGACGGCAGCGTGACCACCCACATTCCCAACGGCTTGTACCGCATCTCGGTGAGGGACCGCGTGGGCAACAACCTCTTCAACGGTACGCTGGACAAAGTGCTGGTATCCGGGGCCGATGTAACCCTGGATGTGGAGCTGCTGCGCTCCCTGGCCGGTTTGCTGGTCATCAAGGAACTCTATTGCGGCGGATGCCCCAAGCTCCCAGAGGAAGGCACCTACCAAAGCGACCAGTACGTGATTATCCACAACAACGACGAATACGTCACTTATCTGGACGGCCTGTGCCTGGGCACGCTTTCGCCTTACAACAGCACCGCGACCAATCCCTGGGCCGATGCGCAGGGCAACCTTCCTGACTTTGCCCCAATCATCCAGGCCATCTGGATGATAGGCGGCACGGGAACCTCCTTCCCGCTGGAGCCCGGGGCCGATGCAGTCATCTGCTTCCGCGGCGCCATCAACCATACCGCCCAGTATCCGATGTCGGTCAACCTCAACCGGCCCGACTACTTCGTGTGCTATAATCCCGTCTATTTCCCCAATCCCGTTTTCCATCCGGCCCCCGGAGACCAGATTCGCGAAGACCATTACCTGGAAGTGGTTATCAAGACGGGACAGGCCAACGCCTATACGCTTTCCATCAATTCGCCCACCCTGGTGCTCTTCCGGCCCGAGGACGGCGTGGACATCCACGACTTCGTGAGCCAGCCCCAGAACCTGGTGCAGGTACCCGGCAGTTCCGTTGACCGCGTGATCACCGTCCCGCTGGACTGGATCCTGGACGGGATGGAAGTGTTCAACGGCGGCTCCTCCAACAATCGCAAGCGTCTGAACCAGAAGGTAGACGCCGGATATGTTTTCCTGAACGAAACGTTCAAGGGCTATTCCCTCATGAGACACACAGATCAGGAAAAAACGGACCTCATGGGGTATGAGGTCCTCCAAGACAGCAACAATTCATCCGTAGATTTCTATGAAAGCCAAGTACAGTCCCTTCACGAGTAGGCTGGCCCTGCTCCTTGCGGGCGCCGTACTTGGCGCCCTGCCCCTGAACGCCCAGGAACCCTGGCGCGAAGGGCGCAACATAGCCGGTTTGTCTTTATATGACGCCAACACGCTTGAGGCACGTGTAGGAGGCCGTTTCACCTCCGGCGAGTACCGCCTGCCTTCCGAAGCCGCCCAGCTCTGGCAGGCCGGAACCAACGCCCAGGCCGAATCCCATTTCAAAGACATGCTGTTCGTCGGCGCCTTCTCCTTCGAAGTCCAGCACGCCAAAGACATGATGGGCTCCATGTTCTGCTACCCCGGCTTCTATCCCATTGACGTCCTGGAATTTACGCCCGGTCCCAAGACCCGGCAGACGTATAACATAGGCGGAGGCCTGGCCTGGACGGGCTCCCCTCACTGGGCGGCCGGGTTCAACCTGGACTTCAAGGGCATCAACTACTCCAAGCGCAAAGACCTGAGGCACACCACCTACCGGCAGGAAATGAGTTTTGTTCCCTCCGTGGTGTACAAAGGCAAGGGCTGGAACGCGGGCGCTTCGTTCATTTTGGAAAAGAATTCTGAATTCATCCAGGCCGAACAGCTGGGCACCGCCACCGCCGCAACCTACTACGCTTTTCTGGACAAGGGCAAGCGCTTCGGCACTTATCAGATCTGGGACGGAAGCGGCATCCATCTGACCGATTTCGGCGTAGACCGCCTGGCTGTAAACCAGCTGTCCTGGGGCGGCGCCCTTCAGGCCTCGTGGGGAAACCGCCTGTATGCCGATGCCGAGTTCAAGTTTTCGTACGGCGAGGTGGGCGAGAAAGGCTATACCTGGTTCCGCTTCCCGGGCGTGCGTTTTGAAACCAAGGTGCTAGGATATATCCCCGGAAACGACGGAATGCATGCCCTCAGGGCCGATGCCGCATCGGCCCTCGTAGAGAACTTTGAATCCGTGATTGACCGGGTGAGCGCCGGCGGCGTCACTACCCCCGTGGAATACGGCAGCAACCGCATCTACGTCCAGGCATCCACGCAGACGGGGGTTTCCTACACCTATGAGAGCCACCAGGGATGGGACGTCTCGACATCGGCCCAGATAGTCTGGACCGAAGACCGCGGCACCCATATGTATCCCTACCTGGCCTACGACGCCTCCACCATGCTCAACCTGGCCGTGCAAGGGCACTTGCCCCTGGGGCCCGTGACGCTGGAAGCCGGCATGTCCTTCCGGGAAGAACTAGCTGAAGACCACGAGATTGTGGAAACAGATGAGACCAACGTTGGGGTTGTCTCCTATCCGGTCCGCCTGCATGACTGGTGGTTCGTGGAAGAAGAATACAACGATACCCGCCGCCTGGGCGTGAATCTCAACATCAGATACGACTTTACCATTGCCCGCCGCCACCGGCTGTTTGTAGAGGCCGGGTGCTCATGGTGGCATATTTTTGAAGCTTTCGTCCTGACGGGAAAAGACAGGCAAACCACTCAACTTACCCTTGGATATAATTTCTAAATCACAATCATATGAAACGAATTCTTATTCTGGCCGGCTGCCTCATGGCCCTGGCCGCATGCAACAAGAAAGAAGAACCTGCCAAAGAGGCTTTTGCTTTCCGCATTTCTCCCGTCCTCACCAAGGTTTCGGCCACCAGTTTTGACAAAGGGGATGCCATTGGCGTGAATGTTTACCGTACCGGTGCCGTGCACGCCCAGAACGCCCGCCTCACTTATGACGGCAGCGTTTTCAGCGGAGACCTTAAATGGTATACGGAAGAAGGGAAGGCCGTCGTGGCGGCATACTACCCTTATTCCGCAACCGCTCCCGAGGAGTTTTCCGTCCAGGCAGACCAGACGGCCGGCACCTCCTCTTCCGACTTTGTCTCGGGCGTCAAGTACGACGTAACCCCCAGCGAAGATGCTGTGGTCGTTCCCTTCAAGCACAAACTCTCGCACGTCGTTGTGAGCCTCATTAATGAAACCAACGGAGTCATCTCCGGTTTTGCCCTGTCCGGTGTAAAGCTGAACGCCAAACTCAATGCCGACTGGGAGGCTGCCGAAGATCCTTCGGCCGCTAAAGGTACCGTAAAAGCTCACAAGGCTGGCGAAGACGAGTACGACCTCATTCTTCCTCCTCAGACCAGTTCCGTTACCGCCGTCGTCACCCTGGCAGACGGCAAGGAACTTTCCCAGTCCCTGGACGAAAACACCTTTGAAGCCGGGAAAGAGTACACCCTCAATGTAATTGTGGAGCCCGACGCCATCTACGTGGTGCTCTCCGGCGACATTGAAGACTGGGAAGAGGGTGGTGAGATCGCTCCCAGCAGCGTTCTGGTAGAGAAACTCGCCGACGGCTATATCCTCTATCACGAAGACAAATACACCGTAGCCCTGATGCAGGACGGCAAGTGGTGGATGACCCAGAACATGCGCTATGTTCCCGAAGGTCTTGAGCCCTCCAACGAGCTCACCGACGTCACCGCCGGCGTATTCTATCCCCTGGTCGTGAATGCCGGACAAACCGCCGCCGAATTCTCCCGCGACATCACGGTCATCAAGGCCCGCGGTTATCTGTATCAGGCCGAGGTGGCCCTGGGTCTGCAGGTGGGAGACCTTACCTCCGTCGAGGAGGCCGAGGCCCTCGAAGGCACCCGCGGCATCTGCCCCAAGGGCTGGCACGTCCCTACCGGGGCCGATATCATCGGCCTGGTGGGCAAAGCCGTCTCTCCTCTGCAGAACAACCCCGATGCACCTTACTTTGACGGAGCCAACGGTTCCATCGCCCTCCTGAACGAAGACGGATTCAACATGGAGGCCTACGGCGCCATCAGCATTCAGGACAACACCAAGACCGCCGGTACCTTCATGGGATTCATGGCCGCCTATCCGGACAGACTCGCCTCCGGCATGTTCTGCGGTTCCACCTACGCCGGTGTTACCTACAACACCAAGGACGATCCCGACTCCGGCGTCAAGAACCTCCAGTTCTTCGGCTTCATGCCCATGACCAACAAAGCCAGTGAAGCCGATTTCACCTGCAACGGCACCAAGGTGAGCTACCGTATCGCCGCCCCGCTCCGTTGCGTGCGCGACAGTGAGTAATCCCCTATCATGAACGGAATCCTGAAAAAAGGGTTGATGAGCTTAGCCCTCGGTCTGTGCCTCCTTCCGGAGGTACGGGCCGACGAGGGCATGTGGCTCATTCAAAGCCTGGACCGGGCGCTGGAAAAGAACATGAAGGCGCGCGGGCTCAAGCTGGGTGCCCGGGAAATCTATAATGAAGAGGCCGGCGGCCTTGCGGATGCCGTGGTGTCCCTGGGCTTCTACTGCACCGGCAGCATGATTTCCGAAGACGGACTGCTCATCACCAACCACCACTGCGCCTACGAGAATGTGGCCAATCTCTCCTCCCCGGAACACAATTATCTGGAAGAGGGCTTCTGGGCCCAGGACCGCTCCCAGGAGATTCCCCTGAAAGGAGAGACCTTTTACTTTCTGAAAAGGGTCCTGGACGTAACCGATGAGGTAGAGGCCCTGCGCGCCTCCCTGCAGGCCGAAGGCAAGCCTTCAGGCTCCCGCCGCCTTGCCGCCATTCTGGAGAAGAAGTACTCCGAAGAATACGGCATGGAGGCCAGCCTCACCGGCATGTGGTCCACCGCCAAGTACTACCTCTGCCTGTACGTCTCCTACAGCGACGTGCGCCTGGTGGCCTCGCCACCCGTAACGGTAGCGGCCTTCGGCGGAGACGAAGACAACTGGGAATGGCCGCAGCACAAGGCCGATTTTGCCTTGTACCGGGTATATGACAACGGAGAGCCCCTCCATCCCGGACGGCATCTGAAAATTAGTCAGAACGGCTATCGCGAAGGCGATTTTGCCATGGTGTTGGGCTATCCCGGAAGCACGAACCGCTACGCCAGTGCGGCAGAGATGAACCAGGACATCAACGTGGAAAGGCCTGTGGAAGACTACCTGAGGGACCACCAGATGGAGATTATCCGCAAATGGATGAACGCCGATCCCGCCGTCCGTCTCAGATACAGCAACGCCTTCTTCAATTTGACCAATGTAGCCGAACTCCAGAAGGGGGAAGGTGAATGCATGCACCGCTTCGACGTCATTGAGCGCCGCCGGGCATGGGAAGAAGGCCTTCGCGCTTCCACTCCGGAGAACCGGGCCCTGGTGGACAGCCTCAACCTCTCTTACGCAGCCGTGGCCGATATCGAACGCCTGAAGGTCTATTACCGGGAAACCCTGGTACGGGCCATGCAATTGGGGCAGACCCTCATGCGGATGGGCGGCGCCGGACGTGATGCCACGGAGCACCAGAGAGATCTCCTGGCCCAAGGCCTGGCGCAGACCGACCCCCGTGTGGAAAAAGAGCTGCTGGCCTTCTCGGTCAAGGAGTTCTTCAACCACATGCCCGGCCGCTATCTCACCCCCTTCCATCGCCAGCTGCAAGAGCAGTTCGGGGAAGATTTCGACGCCATGGCCGACTGGATCTGGGAACATTCCTGTGTGGCCGATTTCGGCCGGAAGCCGGAGAGCGAAGTGGTGGCCCAGTACGCCGGTCCCATTGACGAAGACACCCTTTACCGCTACATCCGAGAACTCAGCATAGCTGTACTAAACACGGAAGAAGACGCCCTGGCGCCCTCCCTGCGTGACCTGCGGCACCAGTATGTGGTAGCCCGCTACGAGTATCTCAAGGAGCAGGGTGTCCCGCAGTATCCCGACGCCAACTCCACCATGCGCCTCACCTATGGAAGGGTGCTGGCCATGGAGCCCTGGGACGGGGTATATACCCATTGGCAAAGCACGGCGCGCGGCTTGCGGGAGAAGTACAATCCCGCCAACTACGACTTCGCCTACCCCGAGGCCTTTGCCCGCGTGCTGCCCCCGCCCGACTTCCCCGTGAACTTCCTCACGGACCTGGACATCACGGGCGGCAACTCCGGCTCCCCGGTGCTCAACGCCCGGGGCGAGCTCATCGGCCTGGCCTTTGACGGAAACAAGGAGTCCCTGGCCGGCAACTACGAGAGCGTGGACGGCTATAACATGTGCGTCTGCGTGGACATCCGCTATGTGCTGTGGGTTATCCGCCACCTGGGCCAGCAGAAGTACGTGCTGGACGAACTGGGGCTATAAGAGGAAAAACAGCGCTACACCTATCATGGATACGGTCACGCCCAGAATTTCGCGTGGCCGTATCTTTTGTTTATAGATAAAGGCGTAAGGGAGGAGAATGAGCACGGGCGTGAGGGCCATGAGCGTAGAGGCGATGCCCGCATTGGTGTATTCCACCGCCATCAGGGACAGCGACACACCCAGGACCGGGCCGAAGAACGTCATGATAAGCGCATAACGCATGCCGATGGGGTCGTGCACGGCGGTCTTCAGGCGGCCCAGGTCTTTCTGAAAGGCCATCAGGGCCAGAAATCCCAGACTCCCCACCACCGCGCGGATCATGGTGGAAGCGAAAGGCAGCATGGTGCCCATGGCCGCCGGCACATCGGCCGGAAGGGCGGCGGCATAATGCGTCATGCCAATCTTGCTGAGCACCAGACCAACACCCTGGCCTACTCCGGCGCCTACTCCCAGCAGGATGCCTTTGAGCGGCAGGGTCAGCTTGACCGTATGCCCTTCCCCGCGGCTGAGGATGGAGATGCCGATACCCGTGAGCGTGACCACCATGGCAATGAGGGACTTCCAGGAGAGAGATTCTCCCAGCAGGATCCAGCCGGCAATGGCCGCCATGGGAGGAGCCAGGGTCATAAGCAGCTGTCCGAAGCGCGCCCCTATGGACAGATAGCAGTTGAACAGGCACCAGTCCCCGAAGACATACCCTACCAGGGCCGACAGGGCTAGCCACATCCAGGCCTGGCCGTCGGCAAACACCGGATAAGGATGGCCGATGGTCACCCACAGCAGGAGGGCCAGAAAGACCACCGCCATGGTGAGCCTCAGAACGTTGGCCGTCATGGAACCCAGCCGGTGGCTGGCTTTGTCGGCAAAAAGGGCGGTAACCGTCCAGGAGGCGGCTACAATGAGGGAAATGATTTCACCAAGATGTTGCACAATCTACTCTGTTGCAAGAAATTGTGCAAAGATAGTAAAAAATTTTAAAGACGTTCTATGTCCGCCCAGCCGAAGCGGGCGGGATAGAGCCAGGCGCGCTCCGTGTGCTCCATGACACCATAGTCCAGCGAGACTTTGGGGCACTCGGAGTAGGCGCGTTCCAGGAAGGCACGGTCTCCTATCTGGGTCTCCCAGCCGCGGAAGAGTTCCGTCACCTCGGGAAGGTATTTCTCCATTTCGGCACAAATGGTAGAGGCTTTCCAGATAAAGATACCGCTGTTCCAGAAGAACTCTCCGGTGCGGATAAAGACCTCGGCCAGTTCGGCAGAGGGCTTTTCCGTGAAGGTTTTCACCTGCAGGGGACCGGCCATCAGATGGGCGTTGCGGCCTTCTTTCACCTGAATGTAACCGAAGTTGACATCGGCCGCCTTGGGGACGATGCCGAGGGTCATGAGCACGTCGTTTTCCTGGACATACTGGCAGGCGTCCCCTATGGTTTGGGCAAAGAGGGATTCGTCGCGGATGAACAAGTCCCAGGGCGTGGCCACGATGATGGCTTCGGGATCGCGGGTGAGGAGGGTATAGGCCGCGTAGGCCATACAGGGAGCCGTTTTGCGGGCCAGGGGCTCTACCAGAAGGTTCTCTTCCGGAAGGGAAGGAAGCATCTGACGGGCCGTCTGGGCAAAACGGTCCAAAGTGATAACCAGGATATGGCTTTCCGGGAGAAAGCGGTTGAAGCGGTCAAAGGTCATCTTGAGCTGGTCCGGGGTACCCGAACCATCCGCCATAATGACGCAAAAAATGTGTTGATCCATAGATTAGACGTACATGGGGATCCAGGCCTGGGGGAAATAACGGACCACCGTCTCATCTCCGTCAAACAGGACCGAGACGACGTCGAAGAAGACTTCTTTCCCCTCCATGTGCTTTTTGTTCAGGTATTGCCCGGCAGCAGCCGAGATGCGCTTTTGTTTGACAACATTCACTTGATCCAGAACCGTGGTGGTAACAGGGGCCGTACGGGCCTTGACCTCCACGAAATGCAGACCGTCGGGGGCTTCGGAGACGATGTCCAACTCCAGATGTCCGGTGCGCCAGTTGCGGTCCAAAATCTGATGTCCTTGGGTTTCCAGGAAATCGCAGGCCATCTGTTCTCCGGCCTGGCCGATTCTGCTGGTATGTAATACGTTCATTGGTTTGGTTTTAGTCAAATTTTACTACCGTCACGCCCGAGCCTCCCAGTTGGATGTGCTCGTCTGCGGCGGAGCTCACGCCAGGAACGGTGCGCACGTACTTTTGGATTTCCTCGCGCAACGCGCCTGTTCCCTTACCATGCAAAAT
>JAFPGC010000055.1 GCA_017423025.1 Bacteroidales bacterium | reverse complement strand
TCTCCAGGGCAGCCACCTTGTCCTTGAGGGCGTTGTACTGCTCGGTGGTGAAGGGCACAGGGATCACCACAGGGGTGATGGTGCTGTGACGGTCGAAGTTGGTCTTGCCCAGGTTGAAGGACAGACCCATGGTAGCGGTAGGGAACACCATCAGGAACTGATCGGGATTGGCCACATAACCGGCGGCCTTGCTCACAATCACACCCAGATCCAGGGTGAGGTCCACACGATTGCCCAGACGCAGCACATTGAGCATACCGACACCGGCACCAAACTCGATGATGTGTTCAACAGAGCGGTTGACGAAGGGGAAATAGCTCTCGGCGACATCGATTGCACCAGCGCTGAGGTAAGGGACAAAATCCCAGAAACGGGTTTCCTTGTAACCGCCGAAGGAATTGGAGATATTCCAGAGGAAGTCACCGTGGACATAGTGGAAACCAACACCGTCACCGGCCTCGATGGCAGGGGCCTCAAAGCCCATGCGGGGCTTATTCCACAGGCCGTGCCAGCCAATACGCATACCCACGGCGGGGGTCCACCATTTACCGAAGTTCAGGTCCGTTGCCAGGCCGATATTGCCCCAGGTATTGGGCTTGGAGATATCGGAAACCACGGAGTTGACACCACCGGCGATGGCGATGAAAGTGTTGTCAAAAGCCTTGTTGGTCTCATAGGCACCGCGAACGACCTTACCGTTCTCGTCGCGATTGTTGTTCTCCTGAGCGTTGGCGTTCATGGAGAAGAGGAGGCTTGCCGCTGCAAGGGCTCCCAGAATCATCTTGATACCTTTCATAATAAAAGTACTAAATCTATTCTCATTCAGGACTCTCACCGCAAGGGCGAAAATCATGGCAAAGTTACACTTTAAAAATCATAAATCAAAATTATTATTAAAATATTTTAATAACTCATTATTTCCTAAAAGGACTTATCTTTGCAATAAACAATTTACCATGGATTTCCGGCTCCATTCCGACTACCAGCCCTCCGGCGACCAGCCCGAGGCCATTGACGGGTTGTGCAATGCAATCGGTCAGGGCGTTCATAATGTAACACTACTGGGTGTTACCGGGTCCGGAAAGACCTTCACCATGGCCAATGTCATCCAGCGGCTGCAGCGCCCGGCCCTCATCCTGAGCCACAACAAGACCCTCGCGGCCCAGCTCTACGGTGAATTCAAAGCCTTCTTCCCCGATAATGCCGTAGAATACTTCGTTTCCTACTACGATTACTATCAGCCGGAAGCCTACATCCCCTCGACCGACACTTATATCGAGAAAGACCTGAGTATCAACGACAAGATCGACGAGCTCAGAGTCAGCGCCGCATCGGCCCTCATGAGCGGGAGGCGGGACGTCATCGTGGTCTCGTCTGTCAGCTGCCTGTACGGAATCGGCAATCCCGACGACTTCCACGACCAGACGGTTACAGTTCGTAAGGGGGAACAGATGTCCATGACCCGCCTGCTGTACAAAATCGTGGATGCGCTGTATTACAGGACGGAAACAGATTTTAAGCGAGGCAGTTTCCGCGTGCGCGGAGATACCGTGGACATCTTCCTGGGAGGGGCCGATTATGCCGCCCGCATCGAATTCTTCGGAGACGAAGTGGACCGCATCGCCCTCATCGACCCGGTGAGCGGCGCCATCTTCGAGGAGATGGAAAAGATTGACCTCTACCCCGCAAAGAACTTCGTCACCTCCAAGGAAAAGGGTGCCAAGGCCGTGAGCCAGATCCAGGACGACCTGGTGAAACAGGTGGAGTATTTCGAATCCATCGGCAAATTCCTGGAAGCCAAACGCCTGAAGCAGCGCGTGGAATATGACATAGAGATGATCAAGGAGATGGGTTATTGCCCCGGCGTAGAGAACTACTCCCGCTATTTTGACGGCCGAAAGCCCGGCCAGCGGCCCTTCACCCTCATCGACTATTTCCCGGACGACTTCCTGGTGTTCATCGACGAAAGCCACGTCACCCTCCCCCAGATCCGCGCCATGTACGGCGGAGACCATTCCCGCAAGGAAACGCTGGTGGAATATGGCTTCCGCCTGCCCGCCGCCAGCGACAACCGCCCCCTCACCTTCGACGAGTTCGAGGCCGTCACAGGCCAGACGGTCTATGTGAGCGCCACTCCGGCCGATTATGAGCTGGAGAAGTCCGAAGGCCTGGTGGTGGAACAGATCGTACGCCCCACCGGCCTGCTGGATCCCCCCATCGAGGTACGCCCCACCCAGAACCAGGTGGACGACCTCATGGAAGAAATCCGCAAAAGGGCCGAAGTGGATGAGCGGGTACTGGTGACCACCCTCACCAAGAGAATGGCCGAAGAACTGGACAGCTACTTTACCCGCAACGGCGTGCGCTGCCGCTACATCCACTCCGACGTTGACACCGCCGAGCGTGTGGAAATTATCGAAGACTTCAAGAACGGCCTCTTCGACGTACTCATCGGCGTCAACCTCCTGCGCGAAGGCCTGGACATCCCCACGGTGTCCCTGGTGGCCATCCTGGATGCCGACAAGGAGGGCTTCTTACGCAGCGGCCGCGCCCTCACCCAGACCGCCGGCCGCGCCGCCCGCAACATCCACGGACTGGTCATCATGTATGCCGATACAGTAACCCAGTCCATGGAGGAGACCATCCGGGAAACCGCCCGCCGCCGCGCCAAGCAGCAGGAATACAACAAACTGCACGGCATTACGCCCAAGCAGGTGAAGGTCAAGGCCAACGTGCTTATGAGCGAGCTGGTCAAGTCCGGCGAAGACACCACCCACGTGAGCGGCTTCCTCAACCCCAACCTCCAGAACAGCGTCACCGGCCACGTGAGCGCCAAAGACTCAGTCTCAGATCCGGAATACGTTCCGTCGGCCTCCGAGCTGGGCAAGGGCGATGTCTCCGTGGGCCTGGGCCACGACGCCCGCCGCGAAGGCACATCGGCCTATGTGGACGGCTATATTGCCGCCGACCTCGCCGCCGTCCTGCAGGACCCCGTCATCCGTTCCATGTCCCGCGACCAGGTGGAAAAAGCCGCCGCCGAAGCCAAGCGCAAGATGCAAAAAGCGGCCGCCGATCTGGATTTCACGGCCGCCGCCCGCTATCGCGACGAAATGTGGGCCCTGGAGCAGTACCTCAAAGTCTGGAGTGAATAAGGGAGAGATATAGGTCTCCCAAACCTTAGCCACCCTCGGCTATTAGAGGGAGGGGCCCGCCCCGAAGGGGTGGGAGGGCCGTAGCGAAGCGGAGGGGTTTGGGAGGCCTATATCTCTCCTTATACCCTGGTTACCTTGACTACGTGTTTGAGGGTGCGGATTTGGGATACTACTTTGTCCAGCTCCAGATTGGAGGGGACGGAGAGTTTCATCGAAATCTCGAAGGTGCCGTTGCGAGGGTTCTCGTTGACGTTGAAACTCCGGACAGACGCCTTGAACTGATTAATCACCTCCATAATATGGTTGATGACGGCCCCTTCCTGATCGGCCACTATCCTGAGCTCCACCTGGAAGGAACCCGTTGACGGGGAATCGGCCCAGCGGACCTTCTGGATGCGGTAGGGATACATCTCCAGCAGGCGGGCTGCGTTGGGGCAGGTGATGCGGTGGATCTTGATGCCGGCCTCGCGGGTGACAAAGCCGAAGACGTCGTCGCCGAACACCGGGTTGCAGCACTTGGACATCTTGTACTCTATTCCCTTGACATTCTTGGCGTTAAGCACCAGGATGTCATCCTTGGACTCATAGTGGCGGGCGGCCTTGGCCGATGCCTGGACGGCCTCGGCGGCCTCCACGGAAGCGGCGTGCCGCTGGGCCTCGGAGAGGATGAAATCCTTGATGGTATTGACATCCAGGTTACCTTCCCCGATGGCGGCGTAGAAACCGGTAAGGGTGGGATAATTGTATTTCTTGCGGAACTCCGTGCACATGTCGTCCGGGAATTCCAGCTTCCAGTTCTTGAGACGGCGGTCCAGGAGTTCCTTGCCGTCCGTGGCGCGGGACTGCTCCTGCACCTGCAGGGCCTGCTTCACCTTGGAGCGGGCCTTGGGCGACACCACCCATCCCAGCCAGTCCTGGTTGGGATGCTGGTTCTTGGACGTGAGAATCTCCACCACGTCACCGGTGTTCAGCTTTTCGCGGATGCTCACCGCCTTGCCGTTCACCTTGGCGCCCACGCAATGGGCACCTATGTTGGTATGGATGCCGAAGGCAAAGTCCAGCACCGTGGAACCCGCCTGGAGAATGCGCAGCTCTCCAGTGGGAGTAAAGACAAAGATTTCCTTGGAAGGCGGCTGCGGGAGGTCGTCGGTGTTCTCGTCCGGATGCTCCAGGGCATAGCGGACGGATGTTAACCAGCGCGAGAGCGTTTCTTCCCGCTTGATGCCCTTGTAGGCCCAGTGACTGGCAAAGCCGTTTTCGGCCACATCGTCCATGCGCTTGGTGCGGATCTGCACCTCTACATAGGCCCCTTCCTTATTCTTGACCGTGATGTGCAGGCTCTCGTAGCCATTGGGCTTGGGATTGGTCACCCAGTCCCGCAGGCGCTTGGTATCGGCCTCATATTCTTCCGTCACAAAGGAATACACAAGCCAGCACAGATCCTTCTCCAGCTTGTGGTCTTCCCCGTCGCAGTCTATGATGAAGCGGATGGCAAACACGTCGAAAACGCCCTCGAAAGGCACTTTCTGCTTCAACATCTTCTGCCAGATGGAATAAGCGGCCTTGGTGCGGATCTTGAGCTTGTAGTGGATGCCGGCTCCGTCCAGTTTGGCTTTGAGAGGCTCTATGAACTCGGCCATCAGTTTCTCGCGGTCCTTCTCTCCTGCCTTGAGCTTGTTGGTAATGAGGCGGTACTGCTCGGAATCGGAATACTTGAGATAGATATCCTCCATTTCCCGCTTCATATTGTACAGGCCCAGCTGGTGCGCCAGCGGGATGTACAGCAGGAGCGTTTCCAGGATCTTCTGGTCGCGGCCGGTCTTGGGGAACATCTTGAGGCTTCGCATCACCTCCAGGCGGTCGGCCAGCTTGAGCACGGTCACGCGCGGATCCCGGGAATACTGGATGATGAGTTTTTTGTAGTTCTCCGCCTCCAATCGCGTATCCTTGGGCTTGATGGTGGAAATCTTGTTCAGGCCCTCCACCAGCGTACAGATGGCTTCTCCCCATTCCGACTCCTTCACTTCCATTCCGCCCATACGGCTGGCCTCGTGCAGATACACGGCTGCAATGCATTCCTCGGGTAGACCAATCTCATCGGCCACAATCTTTGCCACAGCATCCGGATGGCCGATGAAGGGAGTCCCGTCGTGCCGGGTGAAATCCTTCAACGCCTCCGCCGCCGCAGCGCGGGCCTTGTCTATGAGCGTGGACGTAACCATCTGATCATTAATATTTTATTCATATTTCCCTATCTTGTTTTGCCTAGGGGTAAACTCATAAAGTTCAGCAAATCAATCAGTTGCCACCACGCTGCCTTTCCGTCAGGGCACGCTGGAAAGCGCGGGCATTCTGCAGATGCTCCGTATAACTTGATGCAAAGCGGTGGCTTCCGTTGAAGGAAGGGTCTGCGCAGAAGTAGAGATAGTCGTGCTTGTCAGGCTTAAGCACCGCTTCCAGGCAGCTCTTGGGCGGGCAGCAGATGGGGCCCGGAGGCAACCCATAGTGCAGGTAAGTATTGTACGGCGAATCCACCTCCAGCATCCAGCGGAGGATGCGGCGGGGTTCGTAGTCAAAGCAATAGGCTACTGTAGGATCGGCCTGGAGCTTCATGCCCGTGCGCAGGCGGTTCAGGTAAACGCAGGCAATGGCGGGCTGCTCCGGCTCGTAATTGGTCTCTCCGCTCACGATGGAAGCCAGGGTGGAAACCTCTTCCGGGGTAAGTCCCTGGGCCGATGCCGCCGTCACGCGCGCCGCCGTCCACCACGCATCACGCTCCTTGAAAAGGCGGGCGAAGATATCCTTCACCGGAGCGGTCCATAGCATCTGATAGGAATCCGGGATAATGCGCGTGAAAAGAAGGTCGGGATCCAGGCCGATGGAATCGGCGCAGCAGGCAAAGGAGGCCACGGCGGCCGAATCCACCATCATCTGGGAGCCAATTTTGCGGGCCAGGACGCCCGGCGTGCGGATGGCTCCTGACAAGGTAAGGGTGACGGGCGTCTGCCAACCCAGGTGCAGCATACGGGCGACGTAGATGCTGGAACAGGTCGCATCCAGGCGGTAGTGCCCCACCTTGAGGGTCTTGACGTCCTTGAAAACCCGCTTCAGACTGGCAGGGCTTTTCACCAGACCACTGGAGAGAATGCTTTCGCATACGCCATCCGGCTCCATCCCGGGATAGACGTAGAGGTCCATCTCTCCGGTAAAGTTGGGAACCTTGCGGTCGTAGTACAGGCCATACCCATACAGGCCACCGCAGGCCAGCACGGCCAGCAACAGCAAGATACCCACCCAGCGGAAGAACTTTTTCATACCTTATCTCAGTTTAATCTCATCCCCTTCCCGGAGCTGAGGGACCTTCTTGAGGCCGTTGAGTTTCAAAACAGACTTCTCCTTGAGGGCGAAGCGCTGGCAGATGGCGTGGAAGTCTTCCCCGTCCTCGGCCACGATATACTTGTCCAGACCTGCCGGAGAATGGTTTTTCTTGAAGGAAAGGTACACCACCGTACCGGGCAGGAGGGGCTGGTCCTTCTTCAGATCATTGAAGCTGAGGATTTCCTTGTGGAAGAGGTGGTAGTACTTGGCGATGGATTTGTACGTCTCCCCTTCCAGTGCGTAAACGAAAGGAACGCCGTTGATGGAATAGAGTTCCCGTGTGAGCGGGAAATTGAACTCCTCGTTGGCCATGGCCAGAACGGGGGCTTCTATCCGGTGCGGCGGCAGGGGGACCTCCACCTCTTCGGCCTTTTCCAGCACGTCGTAACGGGCCAGGTCGTATTCCTCTATATATTTAATGAGCTTGGCAGGATATCCAGGGTCCGTAGCATAGCCGGCCTTCTTGAGACCATAAGCCCAGCCCTTGTAATCCGTTCTCTCCAAGTCGAAGAGGAACTTGTAACGGTCCCGGTAACGGAGAAAGTCCGAATGGTCCTTATAGCTGTCGGCTACGCTCTCGTACACGCGGAAGCATTCGCCCGGGGCATCGTCGTCGTGATGCAGGGTCTTCCCTTCCCAACCCTTGTGGCACTTGATGCCGAAGTGGTTGTTGCCCTGGACCGCCAGCCGGGACTGGCCGTTGCCCGATTCCAGCATGCCCTGCGCCAGCGTAATGCTGGCCGGTACGCCGCTGCGGATCATCTCCTTCACGGCCATATCGGCATACTTCTTAATATACCTTTCCTGGGGGGTATCGTCCTTTGCTACCAGGCATACGATGCCCAGGAGCAAAAAAAGAGCTATGAGGATTCTCTTCATAGCCGCTAAGTTACGCAAAAATTTTAAATATCGTAGGTGTCGCCATCGGATGTGGCGTAAGTTTCGGGGAAAACGCCGCGGCATTCGGCCTGATACTGAGCCGCTTCCAAACTGCGGGAAGAATAGTGGCCGATGAGGAGTTTCTGGACGCCGGCCTCTCTGGCGACGGCGGCCGCCTGGAGGGTGGTGGAATGGTGCCGCTGGGCACCCTGGTCTTCGAATTCCTGCGTATAGGTGGTCTCGTGATAGAGAACCGTGGTTCCCTTGAGCCACTGCGCCTCCTCGGGGAAGGGTGCGGTATCGGAGCAGTATGCGTAGCTCCGGGGGATGAAGGGCTTGTAAGCGGCTTCGGCGGCAGGAATCACGCTGCCATCGGCCCTCACCACATCTTCTCCCCGCTTGAGGGTTCCGATCTCTGTGAGGGTGAGGCCGTATTTTTCGATGGCTTCCTTGCATACGTTGAACGGGGGCTCCTTCTCCTGGAACAGGAAGCCGAAGGTCTCGATGCCGTGATTGAGCGGGAAAGCCTGCACACGGATGGACTTGGTTTCCAGGATGGTCTCGGGCTCTTTCATCTTGAGCGGGGTGAAGCGGATTTCAAAACCCACTCCATCTCCATAATAACTCAGGAAGAATTTGAGCATGGGGCCGAAGGCCGGAGGCGCAAAGATATTGAGCGGCGTCTGGCGTCCCTTCATGCCCAGCGTGGAAAGCAGGCCGAAGAAACCGAACACGTGGTCTCCGTGGATGTGGGAGATAAAGAGGGAGTCCAGCTTCATCATGGGGACATGATGCTCCACCATGCTGTACTGGACGCCTTCGCCGCAGTCAATAAGGAACAAGCGCCCGTGCACTTGCAGTGCCTGGGCGCTTTGATTCCGGCCCCTTACGGGCATGGCCGATGCCGTGCCCAGTAAGGTGACCTTAAAAGTATTGGGGTTATTACTCACCCTTTTCCATCTT
>JAFPGC010000043.1 GCA_017423025.1 Bacteroidales bacterium | reverse complement strand
GAATTCTCCGGCCACAAATATGCGGAAGGCGGCAACGTGGAAGTAGCCATGCGCGTAATCGCAGACCACATCCGCGCCATCGCCTTTTCCATCGCCGACGGCCAGCTGCCCTCCAACGTGAAGGCCGGCTATGTGATCCGCCGCATCCTGCGCCGCGCCGTGCGCTACGGCTACACCTTCCTGGGCTTCACCGAGCCCTTCCTCTGCCGCCTCATCCCCCAGCTGGTGGCCGATATGGGAGAAGCCTATCCGGAAATCAAGGCCCAGCAGCAGCTTATCGAGAACGTGATCCGCGAGGAAGAAAACGCCTTCCTGCGCACCCTGGACCGCGGTATCCGCATGCTGGAAGACAATATGAACAAGAACGCCGCCACCAAGGTGGTGGCCGGAACGGACGCCTTCGTGCTCTATGACACCTACGGCTTCCCCATCGACCTCACCGAGCTCATCGCCGCCGAAAAGGGATATACCGTAGACCTCGAAGGCTTCAACGTGGAACTCCAGAAACAGAAGGAGCGCGCCCGCAACGCCACTGCCAACGAATTTGGCGACTGGACGGAATTCACCGCCGGCGACGAGGTCGTCTTCGAAGGCTACGACACGCTTAAGGTGGAAAATGCCACCCTCCTGCGCCAGCGCATCGTAAAGCAGAAGAACAAGGAACTCTTCCAGCTGGTGTTCGACCGCACCCCCTTCTACGCCGAAATGGGCGGACAGGTGGGCGACAGCGGCTACATCCTGGGGGCCGATGGCGAAAAGATCGCCATCCTCAACACCGTCAAGGAAAACAACCTGAGCATTCATCTGGCAGAGAAACTGCCCGCTAACGGCCAGCAGCCCTTCACCCTGGTGGTGGACGGCGAGCGCCGCCAGCGCATCATGAACAACCATACCGCCACGCACCTGCTGCACCAGGCCCTGCGCGAGATTCTGGGCACCCATGTGGAGCAGAAAGGCTCCTTCGTGGGTCCGGACTACTTCCGCTTCGACTTCTCCCACTTCCAGAAAGTGACGGACGAGGAGCTCCGCGCCGTGGAGAACCGCGTCAACGCCCTCATCCGGGCCGATGAACCCCTTTGCGAAAAGCGCGACGCCACCATGGACGAGGCCCGTGCCATGGGCGCCATGGCCCTGTTCGGTGAAAAGTACGGCGACGTGGTCCGCGTGGTCCGCTTCGGCGATTCCATCGAACTTTGTGGTGGTACGCACACCCGTTCCACCGGCACCATCGGCCTGTTCAAAGTCCGCGCAGAAAGCGCCGTGGCCGCCGGTGTCCGCCGCATCGAGGCCCTCACGGGCGCATCGGCCGAACAAGGCATCCAGATGCTGGAAGACATGCTCAAGACCCTGAAGGGCCTGTTCAACAACGCTCCCGATCTGGTGGATACCATCCACAAGATGATTGCCGAGAATACCGATGCCCGCAAGCAGCTGGAGGCCATCGCCAACGAAAAGGCTGACGCCCTGGCCGAAAAACTGGAGAAGGCCGCTGCCGAAATGAACGGCATCAAGGTGGTCAAATTCGACAGTTCGGCCGACCCTGCCATCGTGCGCAACGTGGCCCTGTTATTGCAGAAAAAGGTGGAGAATTTTGTACTGGCCGGTGCTTTCGCCTATGACGGCAAGCCCAACCTGGTGCTGATGTACTCCAACGATCTGGTGGCCAAGGGCAAGAATGCCGGCAAGGACATCCGCGAAGCCGCCAAGTTCATCCAGGGCGGCGGCGGTGGACAGCCTGGCCTGGCTACGGCCGGCGGCCGCAACGTGGAAGGCCTCACCGATGCCCTGAACAAACTTGTAGAAGTTGCTACTGCGTAATTAGTTTTGAAAAGGCTAGACCGGTTTATACTCAAGTCCTTTGTGGGACCGTTTCTGGCGGTCCTGGGGATTATTGTGTTTATCCTGGTCATGCAGTTCCTGTGGCTGTACATTGACGAACTGGTAGGTAAGGGACTGGAATTCAAGGTAATCCTGGAATTCCTCATGTGGGGCAGCTGCCAGGTGCTCCCGCTGGCCATTCCGCTGGCCACGCTCCTGAGCTCCATGATGACCCTGGGCGACATGGGCGAGAAATTCGAGCTCACCGCCATCAAGGCTTCCGGCATCTCGCTCACCCGGGTACTCGTTCCCATGACCCTGGTGAGTGTCGTCATCAGCATCGGGGCCTTTTATATCGGCGACCGGCTGGTCCCCTACTCCATCAACCAGATCTACACCATGCGCGACGACATCCGCCGCACCAAGAGTGAGATCAAAATCCCCACCGGAACCTTTTACGACGGCATCGAGGGCTACATCCTGCGGGTTGAAAGCCGGGACAAGGAAACCGGCATGATGTACAACATCCAGGTGTACGACCATAGTGGCAGCAAGGGAAATACCCGCATTACGGTGGCCGACAGCGGCCTCATCAAGATGTCCAAGGTAAAGGATTACCTCACCTTCTCGCTGTACGACGGAGTCAGTTACCAGGAAGAGAACAAGCGCAAATACCGCGACACCACCCTGGCCCTGCAAAAGGTGGCCTTCTCCCGGGAAGAGATGGTGATTTCCCTGCAGAACTATACCTACCAGCAGTCCGACAGCGCCCGTTACGGAGAGCAGGTCCGCTCCATGAACCTGGAAGCCCTGCGCCACGGACACGACTCCCTTACGGGACTGGTAAACGAGGGAGCGCGCAAACACGTGGTGGAATTTCTACGGTCCAACACCATCGACCACCGGAAGCAGCTGGACACCAGCTGGCGGACCAAGTATACCACGGTCATGGAGCCCCACCCGGACGGTCCCTGGAAGTCCCTTTCCGATAAGAAAAGGGCCTATGACAACGCCGCCGCGGGAGCCGAGCAATTTGCCGGAATGGCCCGCAACCAGATCATGGAATCGTCCGATTATACCCGCCTGATTTACCGCACGGACGTGGAGATCTGGAAGAAGTACGCCCAGGCACTCGCCTGTCTGCTGCTGTTCTTCATAGGCGCTCCCATTGGCGCCCTGCTCAAAAAGGGCGGCCTGGGTACGCCGGCCATCATCTCCATGCTGTTCTTCGTGCTGTACTGGGTCATCGACATCACCGGCGAGCGCCTGGCCAACAACGGCACCACCACGGCCTTTATCGGCAAATTCGTATCGGCCTTTATCCTGGCCCCTATCGGGGGCTTCCTCACGGTAAAAGCCATCCAGGATGCCAGTCTTTTCAACATTGACCTGCTCAAGTCCTGGTTCCGCAAATTCAAGAGCCAATTCATTCGTATGTTCAGAAAAACCAGAATCGTATATATGGGCACTCCGGAGTTCTCGGTGGGCCCGCTGGATGCCCTGCTGAAAGCCGGTTACAAGGTGGTGGGCGTAGTTACCGTACCCGACAAGCCCAGCGGCAGAGGCCTCAAGATGAACGAGAGCGCCGTCAAGAAATACGCGGTGGAAAAGGGTCTCCCCCTGCTTCAGCCGGAGAAACTCAAGGACGAAGACTTCCTCAAAGCCCTCGCCGCCTGGAAGGCCGATCTTTTTGTAGTGGTGGGTTTCCGTATGTTGCCCGAGGTGGTTTGGAGCATGCCCAAACTGGGCACCTTCAACCTGCACGCCGCCCTGCTGCCGCAGTACCGCGGCGCCGCTCCTATCAACTGGGCGGTGATCAACGGAGAAAACATCTCCGGTGTAACCACCTTCATGATTGACCACAAGATTGACACGGGCGGCATCATCCTCCGTTCCGAGTGCCATATTGAAAGCACCGACACGGCCGGTGACCTCCACGACAAACTCATGGAACTGGGCTCCACCCTGGTAGTGGAAACCGTGGAAGGCCTCATCCAGAAGAATGTAGAACTGCGCGTCCAGCGCAGCTTCATCCAGGGTTCCGAGCTCCTGAAGCCCGCACCCAAACTCACCCGCGAGCTCCAACACATTGATTGGAGAGACACCTCCCGCCATATCTACAATCTCATCCGGGGCCTCTCCCCATTCCCCTGCGCCTTCACGGAACTGGTTCCTCTCACCGGAGGTGAACCCGTCCAGCTGAAGATTTACTTCGGCGAAATCCGGACGGACCTGCATGCCGTTCCCGGCACGATCCTGAGCGACGGGAAGACGTACCTGGCCATCGCCACCGAAGACGGGGCCGTCGCCATCACCGACCTGCAACTCGCCGGCAAGAAGCGCATGGATGTCAAGTCCTTCCTGCTGGGCTTCCGCAATCCTACCGCCTACACCACTACCGTAGGCACCTCCAAGGCCGAAATCGAGAAGGCACAGCCTAAGGAAGATGAATAGCATTGTTATCCTCTGCGACGGCGCATTCCCTACCCAGCCCTATCCGCTGTTTCTGCTGGATTCGGCCGAAGGGGTGGTCTGCTGTGACGGGGCGCTGGAAAAGTTTCTGGAACATAATCCTGAAGGGAAGCCTCTGGCGGTGGTCGGAGACCTGGATTCCATTCAGGAAGAGCTCAAAACCCGTTTTTCTGATATCCTGTACCCCGAGGCTGAGCAGGACGACAACGACATGACCAAGGCCATGCGCTGGGTTCTCACCCGTCATCCCGAGGTGGAAGAGATTACCATCCTGGGCGCCACCGGCCTCAGGGAAGACCACACGGTGGGCAACCTGGGTCTTCTGATGGAGTATACCCGCTCGTTTGATCTGGGAGACCGCCGGGTGACCATGGTATCCGACTACGGCACGGCCTTCGTGGTAACAGATAGCGGCGACCTCCACCTGGGGGAAGGCCGCCGCATATCCTTGTTCAGTGCTGATAATTCTTTAAAGATAACCTCCGAGGGCCTTGAGTGGCCCCTCGATGAGGTGGTGTTCGATGCCTGGTGGAAGGCCACCCTCAACCGGACGTCGGCCCCTATCGTTTCCCTTCATTTCAACCACCCGGCCGCCGTGCTGGTGATAGTGGACTAACAGCCCTATTTGCTGAAATTGCGGCTGGCAAACGGCAGCGAGGTGCGCAGGGCCGTGTGCCAGTATTCCCACGTGTGGCCGCCGTCACGCACGCGCAACTGGTTGTGAAGGCCGGCTTTCTTCATTTTGAAATGCAGGTCCACGGACAGTTGCAGGAGGAAATCGTCGTCTCCGCAGTCCAGGAACCATTCAACGGTTTTGAGCTTGGCGATGGTGGCTTCATCGGCCTTGTCCATGAAATCCAGGGCGGAGTGCTCTCGCACGGACTTGTCCGTGATGGTGAGCTTGCTGCCGGGCTTGGAAGAGCCGCGAACTTCACGCATCTTGTTGTCCAGCCAGGCGCTCATGCCATAAGCGCTGGAGAACAGGTCCGGGTGACGCTGGGCGTATACGATGGTGCCGCCGCCGCCCATGGAAAGGCCCATGATGGCCCGCTGCCCCTTGCTTCCGCCGCAATTGTATTTCTTTTCGGCGGCCGGCAGGAACTCCTGGAAGAAGAAATCTTCGTAAGGCCAGTTCTCTACATTGAAATAGCCGTTCTGGTAGTTGTGGACGTCGTTGTCACCGGCGTTGGGCATGATGATGACGGTGGGAACCAGTTCGCCGCTGGCGATGAGTTCATCGGCCACGTCTTTCATGCGTCCGGTGCCCGCCCAGTTGGTATAGTCTCCGTATAAGCCGTGGAGCAGGTAGATGACGGGGTAGCTCTCCGTGGCCTTGTAACCATTGGGAAGGTACACATTGTACTTTTGCTCGCAGCCCAGAAGCTTGCTCTGGATGCTGTCCGTCACAATCTTACTTTGGGCCGATGCCGCCAGAGCACCCGCCAGGAGAAGAAGGGTAAAAAGAATCTTTTTCATAATTACGGATGTACGAGAGTTCCCACCTTTTCCCCGGCGAGGAGTTTGGTGAGGTTGCCGGTAGCGTTCATGTCAAATACTATGATGGGCATCTTGCCGTCGCTGCACAGGGCATAGGCAGTCTGGTCCATCACCTTCAGGTGCTTGGAAATGGCCTCGTCGAAGGAGAGCTCGTCATACTTGACGGCCGAAGGGTCTTTCTCCGGATCGGCGGTGTACACGCCGTCCACGCGGGTGCCTTTGAGGAGGGCATCGGCCCCGATCTCCAGGGCGCGGAGGGCTGCTCCGCTGTCCGTGGTGAAGAAGGGGTTGCCCGTACCGCCGGCGATGAGGGCTACGCCCCCGCGCTCCAGCACCTTCACGGCCTCGTCCCTCATGTAGTACTTGGCGTGCGGCTCCATGGGGGTGGAGGTGAAGACTTCGGCCTCGACGCCCTCGGCCTTGATGAACATTTTGAGGGCCAGGGAGTTGATAACCGTGGCCAGCATGCCCATCTTGTCTCCGTCCACACGGTCGAAGCCCTTGCCGACGCCCTGCAGGCCGCGGAAGATGTTGCCGCCGCCGTTCACGATGGCTATCTGGAGGCCGGCCTTGGCAGCCGCTGCAATTTCCTTGGCATACTTTTCCAACCAGGCCGTATCCAGACCTTTTCCGGAGGGGCCGCCCAGGCTTTCGCCGCTGAGCTTGAGTAAAACGCGTTTGTACATGGGATTTTTGCTTATAAATTGAAACAAAAGTATCGAAATATTGGGAAACTTCCAAGAAAGATTCCTATATTTGCATACTTGGATTAATATTTAAACAACAATAAATGGCTAATTTCTTAACCTCCTCCATCGGCAAGAAGTTCATTCAGAGCGTCACCGGCGCTTTCCTCGTAGTCTTCCTGCTCCTGCACGGTACCATTAATTTCTTCTCCGTCCTCGATTCCATGCACGGAACGTTCGGTAAGGTTGCGGCTGACAGTCATCCGTACACCCACGGAGACGGCTGGTTCCAGCTGGGTTGCGACTTCATGTCCTCCCCCTTCATCAAGATCATGGTTCCCATCCTGGCCCTGGGTTTTGTCCTCCACATCGTTTGGGGCATCTGGCTCAGCTATGAGAATGTAAAGAAGCGTGGCGGTTTCAAGCGCTATGAGGTGGCTTCCAAGGCCAAGAACGACAGCTGGAGCGCCAAGAACATGGCCGTCCTGGGCATCATCATCCTGGGCCTGCTGGGCTTCCATCTCACCCACTTCTGGGCCAAGATGCAGCTGCAGGAATTCATGGGCGCAGAGGCCGAGAATCCCTACTACCTCCTCATCGCCACCTTCCGCAATCCCGTGGTGCTGTGCTGCTACATCGTATGGTTCATCGCCCTCTTCCTCCATCTGGAGCACGGTTTCTGGAGCATGTTCCAGACCATCGGCTGGAACAATAAGAAATGGCAGGGACGCCTGAAGGTTATCGGCATCATCGTTGCCGCCCTCATCGTGCTGCTGTTCATCGCCACCGCTGTCAACGCTTATGTAGAGAGCCTCGGCGGCACCGCATCGGCCCAGTATACACAGGCCCTGCTGGCCAATTTTTAATTCTTTTGCAAAATATTTAAGATTTTTCTTGCAATTCTGATTTCGATTGTTCATCTTTGCAACAGAATGAGAAAGAACAATAATAACTGGTGGCGCACTTACAGCTCAATCCTGTAAGTCGCTTCGCCATAGTTATTACTATAAAGATAAACAGCATGCTGACTTACAGTATGCTGTTTTTTTGTGTCCCTTCTATTTGTGTGAGTTCGGAGCCGAAGGCGACAAAAAGTCCCTCCCCCGAGGGGAGGGGTTTCGGGAGGGGGTAACGTGGGCAGAGGCGCGAAGGCTCGTGCGAAAAAGAAGGGAAAAGGCTGAATAAAGTGATAAGTTTAATTTTTAAATACTTTGTTATTATGAAACAGAAAAAATTTATTCTTCCGGACAGTGAGATTCCTACCCACTACTTTAACATTCAGGCCATCATGCCCAACAAGCCGCTGCCTTTCCTGCACCCGGCCACCAAGCAGCCCCTGAAACCCGAAGATCTGTATCCCATTTTCTGCAAGGCTTGCGCCGACCAGGAACTGAACCAGACCGACGAATGGATCCCCATCCCGGAAGAAGTACGCCAGCAGTATGCGGCCTACCGCTGCACCCCGCTCGTGCGCGCCTATGAACTGGAAAAGGCCCTGGGTACCCCCGCTCACATCTATTTCAAGAATGAATCCGTGAGCCCCGCCGGCAGCCACAAGCTCAATTCGGCCATCGCCCAGGCCTACTACGCCAAGGAGCAGGGCGTGACCAACCTTACCACCGAGACCGGTGCCGGCCAGTGGGGCGGTGCCCTCAGCTATGCCACCAAGAAGTTCGGCATTGACTGCGCTGTCTATATGGTAAAGGTGAGCTATGAGCAGAAACCTTTCCGCCGCTCCATCATGCAGGCCTTCGGCGCCACCGTTACTCCCTCCCCTTCCATGAGTACCCGTGCCGGTAAGGACATCATCACCCGCAATCCCAACGACCAGGGCTCCCTGGGCTGCGCCATCTCCGAAGCCATCGAACTGGCTGTGAGCACCCCCAACTGTAAGTATGCCCTGGGCTCCGTGCTCAACCACGTGTGCCTGCACCAGACGGTCATCGGCCTGGAAGCCGAGAAGCAGATGGCCATGACCGGCGAGTATCCGGACATCGTGATTGCCTGCTTCGGCGGTGGCTCCAACTTCTGCGGCATCGCCCTGCCGTTCATGCGCCACAACATCCAGGACGGCAAGAAGACCCGTTTCATCGCGGCCGAACCTTATTCCTGCCCCAAGCTTACCAGAGGCAAGTTCGAGTATGACTTCGGTGATGAGTCCGGTATGACTCCGCTTCTCCCCATGTTCACCCTGGGCCATACCTTCAAGCCCGCCGCGATCCATGCCGGTGGTCTGCGTTACCACGGTGCCGGTGTTATCCTGAGCCAGCTCATGAAGGACGGCTTTATGGAGGCCGTGGATATTGAGCAGAAGGATTCCTTCGCCGCCGGCGTGCTCTTCGCCCGTACCGAGGGTATCATTCCCGCCCCGGAAAGCTGCCACGCCATTGCCGCCACCATCACGGAGGCCCTCAAGTGCAAGGAAACCGGCGAACAGAAGACCATCCTCTTCAACCTCTCCGGCCACGGCTTCGTAGACATGAGCGCCTACGACCAGTACTTCTCCGGTGAAATGCAGAACTACCACGTCTCCGAAGAAGACCTGGCCAAGTTCATCCAGAGCGCCGACGCCCTGAACCAGTAAACCGGCTACTCATAAAAAATCCTCCTCGGTAAATTCCGAGGAGGATTTTTCGTTATACCGGACGGGTCTTTTCGCGGAGCCAGGCGGCTACCTCGGCAGGGAGACGGGGGGCCAGTTCGCGATAGACCCGCTCGTGGTAGGCATTGAGCCAGTCTCTCTCCGCCTGGGTGAGAAGGGAAACCTCCAGGCAGGAGGTATCGAAATGGCAGAGGGTCAAGGGTTCGAAGCCCAGCCAGGAGCCAAACTCATTGTCGCCTACCGGACGGACCAGGACTACGTTCTCGTGCCGGATGCCGTGCATGCCTTCGCGGTAGAGGCCGGGCTCGTCGGAGAGAATCATTCCAGGATCCAAAGGGACGCTGTTGAAGTTTTGCCGCAACTCCTGCGGGCCTTCATGGTCGTTCAGGAAGAAACCCACGCCATGACCGGTTCCGTGGCCGAAGTTGCGCTTGGCCTGCCACAGCGGTTCGCGGGCCAGGGCGTCTATCTGGCAACCGGCGGTGCCACGGGGGAAGATGGCCATGGACAGGTCGATGTGCCCGCGGAGCACCAAGGTATAGTCCTCCTTCTCCAGGGCCGTGCACGGTCCCATGGGAACCGTTCGAGTTATGTCCGTGGTACCAAAGAGGTACTGGCCGCCGGAATCCACCAGGTAAAGTCCCTTCGGCTCAAGGAGCAAGGAGCCCTGCCGGGGAGTGGAGTAATGCGGCAGAGCCGCCGAAGGGCCATAGGCCGATATGGTCTCAAAACTTTCTCCGCGAAAACCGGATATCTGCGCACGGAGGGAATGGAGGTACTCGGAAGCCTCCCATTCATTGACCTGGCCTGCCCGGGAAGAGAGCCAGTAAAGGAACTGCTCCATCACCAGACCGTCTTCTATATGGGCTTCCCGCATGCCGGCGATTTCCGTCTCATTCTTGACTGCCTTCCTGGCCGCCACAGGGCTGGTACGCTCCAGGGTAAGGGGAATCCGCTCTCCGGCGTCCACAGCCTCCCGCAGCGAAACATTGAGCGTAGCGGGATCCAGGCAGATAACGTCCACACCGGACTCTTTGAGCGACTCCAGCGCAAAACTGATGTCAGAGTAATCCCGGATCTGGATACCATCGGCCTGCAACTCCTGGAAGGTGTCCTGGGTATCGGGGTCCGGCGCGGTGAAAGCGTCCTTGCGTACGAACCACTGGGCGTCTTCCAGCGTGACCAGCAGGTAGGAAATCACCACCGGATTGTACTCCACGTCCGAGCCCCGGACATTCAGCGTCCAGGCAATATCGTCCAGGGCCGATAGGAGAATGGCATCGGCCCCCTGGATCACCAGCCATTTGCGCAGCCAGCTGAGTTTGGCTTCGCGAGACAGGCCCACCAGGTCTTCTCCCAGCGTAATAATGGGCGTGGAGGGCACGGCGGGGCGGTTCTCCCACAGGCTGTCCAACAAATCGGGCACAGCGAAAATCTCGGCCCCCGGGACAGATTCCCTGAGATTCCGGATGGCCTCCATGGTCTGGCAAAGCCCGTCGATGGCGATGCAAGGTTCGTCCAGCCCCAGGGAGGCTATCCACTGGGGGATGGGAACCTGCTCGGGGACACGCATCTTGTGAAGGACAATGCCCGTACCTTCCAGCTGTTTGTTGGCCTGGATGAAATAGCGGGTGTCCGTCCAAAGGCCGGCGTGATTTTGCGTCACGACAAGATCCCCGGCTTCCCCGGTAAAACCGGACAGCCATTCCACTTGTTTCCACCTGGATGCAGGGTACTCGCTGGCGTGGGGATCACTGCCCGTCAGAATGACAATATCCCAATGATTCTCGTTCATGAGGGCCCTGAGAGCCTCTATCCGCTGGCAAAAGATGTTGTCCATAGCACGTTATTTGTACAAATATAATTATATTTGCATGAATAGTGGAATAAAGAAAAATTAAAAAAGATTATAACTATGACTGAAGATCCCCTCGAGAGAATTGAGCGCGAAGAGCGCGAACGCCGGGAAAAGAAAGGTCCCCGCACTTTGATGACGGTGCTGGCCATTGTAGCCGGTGTCCTGGTCCTGATATTGGGATACTTACTGTACCAGCGCAATGGCCTGGTGAGCCAGCTGGAAGTGGAAAAGGCCGAACTGGCCCAGCAGATGGTCCAGCTGCAGTCCGATTTCTCCTCCCTGAGCTCGGACTACGAATCCATCAACCACCAGCTGGATACCTCCCGTGAACAAGTGGCCCAGCTCATTGAGAAGCTGGCCAAGACGGAGGCTACCAACCGCACCAAGATCCGCCAGTACGAGAAAGAACTGGGCACCCTCCGTACCATCATGAAGGGTTATATCGTCCAGATTGACTCCCTTAACACCCTGAACAAGCGCCTGACGGCCGAAGCTTCCGCCGCCCGCCGCGAAGCCGCCGAGAGCCGCAAGGCCAACGAGCAGCTCACCCAGCAGGTGGAATCCCTGTCTTCCCAGGTAAGCGCCGGCAAGATCCTGAAGGCCCGTGCCATCTCCCTCAACGCCCATTACAGCAATGACAAGGTGGGTGACCGCCACAGCCGTGTACGCTACATGGTGGCCAACCTCACCCTGGTGGAGAACTCCCTGGCCGACCACGGCCCGGTTCGCGTATTCGTGCGCGTAAAGGATCCGGATGGCGTATTGCTCATGAACAACGATTCCATTGAATTCACCGTGAACGAAGAGCCCATGCAGGCCACTGCCTCCCGCGAGGTGGACTATGAAGGCAATGAAGTGGATCTGTCCATCTACATCAACGATACCGGAGAGTTCATCAAGGGCGTTTACACCCTGGAAGTGTACACGGAGAAGAGCCTCCTGGGCCGCGCAGAATGCATGCTTAGGTAAAATATGATTTACATACACGTCCCTTTCTGTAAAAGTTTCTGCATTTACTGCGACTTCTACTCCGAGATAGCCGCAGACGGGATGGCCGAGGCCTACACCCGGGAAATCTGTGCGGAGATTAAGCGCCGTGCAGGCGAAATGGACGACAGTCTCAAAACCCTTTATTTCGGCGGTGGCACCCCTTCGGTGCTGCCGCTGGGTTGTTTAACCCGCATCCTTCTGGCCCTGGAAGAAGTTGGACATGGCGGGCCCTATCAGGAGTTCACCATGGAGGTGAATCCGGACGACATCGTGGAGAAGGGACTCCCCTATGTGGAGAGCCTCAAGATGCTGGGCGTCAACCGCATCAGCATCGGCATCCAATCCCTGGACGACGACCTCCTGCACTGGATGAACCGCCGGCACGATGCCGCAAAGGCCAAAGAGGCCTTCCGGATTGTGCGGGAAGCCGGTATCGGAAATATCAGCGTAGACCTCATCTTCGGCTTCAGCAATCTGTCCGACGAGATGTGGGCCAACACCATAGACCAGGTGCTGGAACTGGGTCCGGAGCACATTTCCTGCTACCAGCTTACTATTGAGGGAGACAACGTGCTGGCCCATCGCCTGGAAAACGGAGAGTATGAAGAAGCTTCCGAAGAGGTGTGCCGGGGGCAGTACGACCTCCTTTGCACCAAACTGGCGGCTGCGGGATACCGGCATTATGAAATCTCCAACTTCGCCAAGCCCGGCTATGAAGCCGTGCACAACGGCGGCTACTGGACCCGCAGGCCCTATGTGGGGCTGGGTCCGTCGGCCCATTCCTTCAGTGGACGCGGCCGCAGCTGGAACAGCTCCGAGATTACCGGCTACACGCATACCCAGGAAGCCTTGAGCGTCGAGGACGAGAAGGTGGAAACCCTTATGCTGGCCCTCCGAACCTCCCGCGGCGTCGACGCCGAATTCCTGGAAGCCAATTGCCTGAAGGCCGATATCGAGCGCCTCTGCCAGGAAGGAGCCCTGGCCAAGGAAGGCCGCCGGTACCGGATTCCCGAAGACCATTTCTTTGTTTCTGACGAAATTATTCGAGAACTCATATGATTACCCATCTCAGAAGAGCCCTCAAGTATTTTATCCAGATTACCTTCATCTTTGCCGTGATCATTGGGGTCCTGATGCTCAGCAACATGGCCTCCAAGGACATCAACACGGCCTTCCGCCATGGCTGGCAGTCGGTTCAGCTCATTCTGGCCGCCTTTGCCGCCATGAGTCTCATCTATCCCTTCTTCGGTTACGGAAAACGCCAGATTCACGCGGTGGGAGAGCCCTCCGATCATTGGAAAACCATTGAAGAAACCATGGATTTCCGTGGCTATGTCCCTGCCGGAGAAACCCCGGAAGGCGGACGCAAGTTCAAGCTCAAAAACGGCGTGAACCGGGTAGCCCGCCTGTGGGAAGACACCATTACCATTAATCCCGTCCTGGGCGGTTTCCAGGCGGAAGGTCTCAACCGGGACCTGGTCCGCGTGGTGATGGCCCTGGACCGCAAACTCAACAGCTATGACGACTGATTCCCAAGGATTCAAGACCGTGGCCACCTTTACCGAAAAGACCATGGCCGATCTGTGCGTAGCCCGTCTGGGCGACAACGGCATCCCCGCCGGTGTTTTTGGCGCAGATTCTTCCTATCCGTCCCTGAGCTTTGCCAGGAACATTGAAGTCAAAGTAAACGAAAGTGACTACGAGGCGGCTATGAGCATCTTGGCCGCGGCCGATAACGCCGAGTAAAACTCCTCGCCAAAGGCATCTGTAAGCGGCCCGCGGAGGAATTCGTAAACCCGGATTCCTTCGCGGCGCCCTTTTTCATAAGCGTCGCGGCAGATATCCCAGCGGTGGAGGTTGAGTCCGCATCGGCCCCCTCCCAAATCTACTACACGGATGGGGTAAAGGGAGCAGGAAATGGGTTTTTTGAAGGTGGAAAGGCCTTTGCAGAACTGACGTTCGATGGAGCAGAAGCAATTGCCGTCCTCAAAATGGCAGAACGCACATTCCTCGCTTCCGGGCACAAGAGGAGTTACCAGGTCTCCGTCACGGTCTATTTCGAAGAAACCCTTGGCCTCTGCTGCTGCCCGGCCCTCGGGCCGCATAAGGTCTTTGAATACCGGATAATTGGCCTCTATTGGCTCCAGTTCCTCTTCCTTGAGCGGAGCGCCGCTGTCCCCCACTATGCAGCATTTGCCCTTGCAAACGGCATAGTCACAGGCGAAATATTCCAGAATGACGTCTTCCGATACCAGGACGTCCCCAATCTCTACGATTGTGCCGAAGTCTTTCCGCTTCATAGTACCAGGTATTCGATGCGGCCGCCGCCGGCGAGAACACCCAGGAAATCCTGGATCCGTTCCTCGCTAATGGCCGAAATGCTCTCTGCATAGCGGCTGGCGATGTCCTTGTTGTTGGCGTAACGCTCCAGCAGGGTACTCACGAAACCCGACGGACTGGCCAGCTGCAACTTGACATCGGCCAGGAGGTTGTCTTTCCATCCCTTGAGGTCTGCCGGGTCTACCGGCGCCTTGGCAGCAGCCTCAATGGCCTCCCGGATGAGGACCAGCACCTGCTCGTTATCCTGGGGCAGCGTATTGGACGGTAAGCCGGAAAGGGAGGCGGGAAGGCAGGTAACCTGCAATTGGAAGCGCTCCTGGGGCTGAGCAAAGAAATTGGTTTCTACCTGTGCGGTATAACCATAGGGGGCCAGGTAATGGATCAGGGTCTTACGGAGGGCGCGGGCCGCCACCTGGGAAGTATAGTAGTGGTCCGAAGTAAGGGCATATTCCCCGTCCATGAGGATATAGATTCCCTGGGGATATCCCTGGATGGTATGGGTGACCGTTTTCTGCTCCACATTCATGGAAACCTGTTTGCGGCCGGCTACGCTTTTCTGAACCTGGAAGGCGCCCAGGTAGCGCAGGAGAAGTTTTTTGACGGACTCTTCCTGCAGGTCTCCGGAAAGGATGAGCACGCCGTCCTGCATGTTGGCGAAGCGCTCGTTATAGTACTTATGGGCTTTGGCAGGGGTTTCCTGCGTCAGCTTGCCGGGGAGTTTATTGGACGTATACACATAGCCGGGCACCAGCCGCTGGTACAACAAGTCCGTAATGGACGGCTGGGCCAGGGCCTGGTTGCGGCAATACAACTGATATTCATCCAGATTGATCCGACGCTCGTTAGCCAAAGCAACGAGCACCTTCAGCAAGAACTGAAGCTGGTTGGAGGGAGCCTCACCCTTGAGAGAGAAACTGTTTAGGGAAAGCTCCGTTTCCATGCTCACACCACCGGCCGCCAAGAGGTCGCGGAAAGCGGGAGCCTGGATACCGGCCACGTTGTAGAGGGAAAGCATGTCACCCATGTAGCCACCCTCTCCTTCCTTAAGCCCCTGGATGGCACCCAGGCCACCGTTGAGCTGAAGGGCATAATGGAACACTCCGCTGCCGGCCACGGGCTTGAACACCACCCGCATGCCGTTGGTGAAGGTCCAGACGGTGCCGCCCGTAACGGGTTCGGCCTTCTCGGACTTGATTTTGATCTTGGCCCCGCTTACTTGCAGCCGGGAGGAGTCGGCACTGTGCCAGCTATACTCCTTGCCACTGGGAATCACGGAACCGTAAAGGTAGGCCAGATTGTAATTGAACAGGGCCTGGTCCTTGTCCAGCGTATCCGGGGCACCTGTAAACTCCAGCGTAAGGTTCTCCAGCTGCCCATAAAGGGCGTCGGCGAACTGATTGAAGTATCGGGTCTCCACATCATCGGCCAGATTCTTTCTGGCGAAATAGCGCATGGATTCCGAATAGGGAGCCAGGTGGGCGCCATACAGGAAGTTGGCGGTGCAGCGGCGGACATCGTCGTCCAGGGACGGGGAACGGGCGGCCCGGCCGCGGAGGCTGGGGGTTAGGACCTTCTTGGCATCGGAGAATTCAGGGGCCGATGCGCCCTTGGCATCCAGTTCAGCCAGGGTGGAGGCTACCACCCGCATGGCAGCATCGGCCTGTGCACGGGCCACGCTCACCTGCACGGTATAACGCTCATCTCCGCCGTAATCCTTGCTGCGAAGGCTCTGGAAGCCTATATTGCCATACGGGATGCCGGCGTCCTTGAGATTGCGGGCCAGGCGGTGCCTCACCACAACCTGCAATTCTTCCCCGAAGAGGTCTGACACGATGGCCTGAGCCGTATTCATATAGTCGAAAGGCACGCGGGCTCCGGCATAGGTAACCGAGACCAGCGAGATGGGGGAATCGGAGGGATACATCTCTACCCACGGGGCGGGAGTAGGCTCCCACACATAGTCCGGCTTGTGGTTTTCCTTAACCAGCATGCGGGGAACCATCATGGAAAAGATGTCCATTTTCTTCTTCAATTCCACGGGGTCGATATCTCCGCTTATTACCACGGCCTGCTGCGCTTTGGACAGGCTTACCTGGGCAAAGGAATACAGGAGCATGGAGTCCAGGACCTCGGGCCTGTAAAAAGGGACATCCCGAAAATGGTAGACCGTGGAGCCGTCCACATCGCTCAGATATCCGTCCTGGGACGGAGCAACGCCCATGCGGGAAAGAAAACGGGAATCCAATTCATCCAGAGGTGCGGCAGAGGATGGCTGGTCGCGCTGGATGATGGCAATATCGGCATACCCCTTGGAAGAAGGGTTGGTGACCATGTAATAGGTAACGCCGCAGCGGAGGGTTCCCTTTTTGATGCGGCTGTCTACCGGAAGGCTGGGAAGGGTCTGCGCTGGCACAGAAGTTGCGAAACACACAAGCGCCAGACACGAAAGAACAATATGATGAAGCTTGCCTAAAGTCATTTTTGATAGAAATTCATGCAAAATTACCACTTTTTTTGCTATTTTTGCAATTCGTGTGCTAAACGAATGTTTAACTTATCTTAAATAAGAAGACGATGAAAAAACTATTTGCTGTTCTCGCCGCCCTTGGCCTTGCCGCCGTTATGGCCGGTGCACAATCCCTCAACGAAGCAAAGGAAGCTTTCAACAGTGGTGTAGAAGCCATGGAAACCAACAAGACTGAAGCTCTTGCCCAGTTCCGTTCCGCCCTCGAGATTGCCAACCAGTGCACGGAAGAAGAAGATGCAGCTGACTTTATTGGCACATGCAAGACCGCTATCACCGGCGCCATGATGTCCATCGCCAAGGAGCAGATCAACGAGGCCGCTTACGACGAGGCCGTCGCTACCCTGAATGAAGCCAAGGCTACCGCCACCGAATACGGACAGGACGAGGTCGTTGCCGAGGCCGAGAGCCTTCTCCCCAATGTCTACATGCGTAAGGGTTCCACCCTGCTGAAGAACAAGGATTTCGCCGGCGCCGCCGAAGCTCTCAAGAACGTCATCGCCATCAAGGCCGATGATGCCCAGGCTCACCTGCTGCTGGGTCAGGCCCAGATGCAGGCCGGTCTCATGGAAGAGGCGATCGCCGCCCTCACCAAGGCCAATGAGCTGGGTGAAGGAAATGCTGCCAAGCTCCTCTCTTCCGCATACCTCCGCGAAGGTCAGGCCCTTCTGAAGGCCGGTAAGAACCTGGAGGCCGTCGAGGCTCTGGAGAAGTCCAACAGCTATGTGGAGAGCGGCAACGCTTATAAGCTCATTGCCAGCGCTTACACCAAGGCCGGCAAGAACGCCAAGTCCATCGAGGCTTACAAGAAGTATCTGGAGGTGACCCCCAACGCCAAGGACGCAGCCGACATCATGTTCACCATTGCCGCTACCGCCCAGAAGGCCGGTGACAAAGCTACCGCTATCGAGTACTACAAGAAGCTCGCCGGCACCAAGTACGCCGCCCAGGCCGAGGCTCAGCTCAAGACTCTGAAGTAAAAGGCTTGACCGTCATTTCGCAGACGGCGCAGTCAAAAGACAATTGGAGCCGCTCTTTCCCATTCCGGAGGAAGAGCGGTTCTGCTTTGTGGACCTTTCCCTGCTTGGGGCAGAATCCCAACTCGTGGCGAATACAATACTTGCTGCGCATGAGTTCTCCGTGAGAATCGTATTCCAGGCGGAAAGAAGAATCCGGCGTACGGACACCCCGGTACAGAGGCAAGGCATTAACGGACTGCTGGTCCAATTGGGCGGCCAAATCTCTTCGCAGGCCATTGAGGGCCGATGTAGGGAGAAATGGAACAGCACCGCCTACCTGCACCGTGGGGGCCTGGAAAGCATAATGACCGCTTCGCTTGCCCAGTTGTTCCCGGATGGTCTGGAGCATCCGCTCCGGGTCGCGGGCCATGTCTGCAGGGGCGGGAAGGGACAGGCTGGCCTGACGGCCATCTTCGCTGAGGGCCGTGGCCGCCAGCGCTCCGTCTTTTATGGTAAGGTCCAGCTTAACATCTATCTCCCTCACGGGTTTCCCGGCTTCCACCTGCCGCTCGAAGGCGGCGCTGATGTTGCGGTACAGGCGGGTGCCCTCCTTGAGTTCTTCCGGGCGGCGGCAGCGGATGCGGAAGCCGTCGCAGACATCGGCCCTGAAGCCTATGATGCTGCCATCCCGGTTTACAAAGGCAAACCCGTCTCCATTGGCCAGCGTAAGGCCTTCGGAAGCCGGCTGAAGCACCAGGCCGTCCGGAGTTAAACGAGCCACAGTTCCCACATATTCACCCATCGATTTGGGGGCATCCATGGAGGACCATTGGCCTCTCTGGCCATCTATGAATAGCTCTGTATAGCCGCGGTTGAAGGTCTTGTTCAAATCCGGCACAAAACCGCCCCTTACGCGGCCGAAAGAAGAGCGGCGGTAAAGGTCGGGGTGGCGGGCTACCAGGGCATCCAAGGCCTCTGAATAGGCCTTGACCACATTGCGCACGTAGGTTTCGCCCTTGAGCCGGCCTTCAATCTTGAAAGAGCAGATACCGGCATCGGCCAACTCTTCCAGGCGGTTTAGCAGTTGGTAGTCCTTGAGGGAAAGAAGCGCCTTGTTCCTGACGAGCACCTTGCCGGAAGCGTCCTCCAGATCATACAGGCTTCTGCAGGGCTGGGCGCAGGCTCCCCGGTTGGCGCTGCGGCCGGTGAGGTATTCGGACAGGTAGCACTGTCCGCTGTAACAGACACAGAGAGCACCGTGCACAAAGAACTCGAGTTCCGTGTTCACAGCCTCGCGGATGGCCCGGATCTGTTCCAGGGAGAGTTCCCGTTCCAGGACCAATCGTCCGAACCCCAGGCTTTCCAGCCCGCGGGCCTTTTCCGGTGTGCGGATAGCGCACTGGGTGGAGGCGTGCATAATGAGGGTGTCGCTCATGGACAGGACGGCGGGGTCCTGGACAATGAGGGCATCCACACCGGCCTCTTCCAACCCTTTTACCAGCGCCTGGGCCTGGGGTAATTCCTCCGGTTTAAGGAGTGTGTTAACCGTAGCGTATATGCGAACTCCAAAGCGGTAGGCATATTCGCACAGGCAGGCTATGTCTTCTATGGAATTGCCGGCAGCCTGCCGGGCCCCGAACGCCGGGCCGGCAATATAAACGGCATCGGCCCCGCAGTCAATGGCTGCGATGCCGATTTCTGCCGTCCGTGACGGTGCCAATAATTCCAGTGCTCTCACACTGCAAAGATACGAATAAAAGGAGTTAAATCAATTCAAACACCACTTCCACATCTCCCAGGTTGACGGGTTTTCCGCTGTTGCGCTCCAGGAAATTGCGGGTGACGGAGCCGCGCCAGATAATGTCGTCGCGGGTGCGGAAAGGCAGGTCCACCTCAAACCCATAGCTCTGAGACTTATATTTTACGACGGCCGAACATTTCCAAGAAGTCTGAGTTCCCCCGTCATCCTCCACGATCATAAGCCCACAACTGGAAAGCTGGGAGGTCCATTCAGACACCAGGACGGTATTCAGGATTACCTCTTCCCCCATCTGACCCCGCCGCACCACAACCATGAAATCGGTGATGGCGGGGTCATACAGACGGAGTTCTGCTTCAGTGGAAGCCGTAAAGTCCTCTACCTTAGCCATTTTGACCCAGATTTCCGAAGCGCCGGCCAGCCAGGAATCAAAATTTCGGCGTGACTTTAAGGAGCGGAGCACCAGGGTACGGAGTTCCGTCTCCCCTTTGGTAATGACCAGGCCGCCCCCTCCGTGGCCCCAGTCGGGGTCTTCCCGGCGCATCATTTCCAGGGTTTTATAGTCTGCGTCAGAGTTGCGGTTGATTACCCATACCGGCTGGTCCCGGGCCATTTCTTCCGTAACCAGCACCTTGGTTACACGGCCGTCGGCCTCCAGTCTATATCCTTCATTTTGCATGGCGTCACCGCCGGGATCAAAGGTGATGACGGGCTTGGCATCTCCGTTCCATTCTTCCGAAAAGGGCCAGTAAATCTGGATATCAGAAGCGGACAGGGCATCCAGCCAGGCATCGGGGTCTTCCAGACCGGTGGACGCCTTGGTGGAATACACCGCTTCCCTCAGGAGTTCTCGCAGAGGCTTTCCGTAATTATCGGCCTTGGTGCTACCGGCGTCCCCCACACCGCACCCCGGTTCGGAAAAGAGTTCCTGCATCCTGTATTCTTCATCATAGCCATTGGTGGCCGATGCCCGGGCGGCGTCGTACACTTCGTCCAGCTGTTCTCCTCCCAGTGGGACATGGGAGAGCACGCGGGCCACGTCTTCCAGCAGCACGGCGGGTTCCTCAATGGAGTCTTCCTCCTCTACAGGAGTCAATAAAACCTCTTCACACCCGAAGAGGGAAACTGCACACAGGGCAGCCAAAAGGATTCTGTACTTCATAGCGCAATGGGCCGGAATTAGTGCTCCGGTTCCTTGCTGCAAAGTACCGAAAACTTATCCGTGTAAAAAACGTTTCACACGGGTAAGTTCAAAAGACCTGTTTTACGAGGGTAGAACGCCTATTTCCTATAGGAAACAAAGCGCGTTTTGTCGAAGAAGTCCTTCACTTGTTCCACTTCCTGGAACCCCGCAGCGGTAAAGACGGCCTGGATATCGGCCCCCAGTTCCTCGTTGATTTCCGTGAGTCCCATGCCATCGGCCGCGAAAAAGCGCTGCGACCAGGAGGCTATGGCCCGGTAAAACAGCAGCGGATCTTCGTCCGGTACAAAGAGGGCCTGCGGCGGTTCGTAGTCCAGCACGTTGCTGCGCATCAGTGATTTTTCCTTCTCCATAATGTAAGGCGGATTGGAGAGGATGAGGTCAAAGGGACCGTAAGGGAATTCCCGGTCGGTATCCAGGACATCGGCCTTGACGAAGATGGGCGGAAGGGCGCCCGTGCTTTTGAGCTCCGTGGTGAAATCCTGCCCCTGCGCAACGCTCAGGGCCCCTTCGGAAATATCGACACCTACTACCTGAACGCCGGGGACTTCCAAAGCCACCGACCAGGCGATACAGCCGGAACCGGTGCATAGGTCCAGCACACGGACGGGCTCGGCGCTTTTCCCGTACGGGCTGCGAAGACGGTGGATCCTATCGGCCTTCCTGACGGCTTCCTGTACCAGCAGTTCCGTCTCGGGACGGGGAATAAGGACCTCGGGTGTCACATGGAACCGGCGGCCACAGAACTCGCACACACCCGTCACATATTGGACGGGCTCTCCTTTCTTCAGACGCTCAAGAGCGGCTTCCAGGATGGGTTCATCCTTTTTGTCCACCTCAAAACCCGGCTCGATGATATGGGTATAGCTCTGGGTGCCGATGAGCTCCTGGCAGAGCATCAACATAAGGTTACGGGCCTCGGCGGCAGGGTACAACGATTCCAGGGCCTGGGTCTCTTCTTTCAGAAAATCTACCAGCAGCATGGGCTAGGCGTTCTCTATGATGGTGCTCAAGAAGTCTGGCAGGGAGATGCCGGCGGTACGGATCATCTTGGGCACCAGCGAGGCATTGGTCATGCCCGGGATAATGTTGATTTCCAGGAAGTACAAGCCGTCTTGGGCCGATAAGTAGTCCATGCGGACAAGACCCTTGCAGCCCAGATACTGATAGATGCGCTTGCTGGTTTCCTGGACTTGATGGGTCAGCTCCTCGGAAACCTGGGCAGGGCATACCTCCTGGCTATAGCCGTTGTATTTGGCGTCGTAGTCGAACCAGCCGGTTTCGGAAATAATCTCGATGATGGGCAGGGCTTTCACTTCCTTTCCGTCGCGATAAACGGCGCAGGTGAGTTCATGCTCTGCCGGGATGGCTTTCTCTACCAGGGCCATCTCCCCTTCGGTGAAGGCAAAGCGGATGGCGGCGGGCAGATCTTCGGCCTTTTCCACCTTGGTGATACCAAAGCTGGAACCGCCGTTGGTGGGCTTCACAAAGAGGGGCAGCCCCAACTTTGCCACCGTCTTGGCACTGAAGATGTCAATGTCATCACCCATGCGTACAAAGGCGTGAGGGGCCAGTTTCACAAAATCCTGATCCTGCAGATAGCTTTTGCAGGAATACTTGTCAAAGGCCACGGTGGTCACAAAGGCACTGCAGGTAGAATGGGGAATGCCCAGCATCTCGAAATAGCCCTGCAACAGGCCCGTCTCTCCTGGCGCTCCGTGCTGCATGATGTAGGCGAAGTCAAACTTGATCTTCTCTCCCAGCACCATCACGGAAAAATCGGACTTGTCCACCACGGGCTGGGCGCCTTCCGGGAAGGCCTGGCGCATGGTGTTGGCCTTGCGCATGGCCACCAGTTTCCACTGCCCGAAGCGGGCGAAAATCTCATAAACATCGTATTTGAACTCGTCAATGCGGGAGGCCGTGAACTCGCCGCTGCGGCAGGACACTTCCCATTCTGACGAATCGCTGCCGTAGATGACGGCTATCGACTGATACTTTGCCATTGTAAAGCCTTATTCGAAATAGTAGTTTTCCAAATCTGAGATTTCGGGATTGGGGTTCTCTTCATTCTGTCTTACCCCATTGCAATAGTTGCCCTTCAGGCTCTCCGGGAACACATCGGATTCCGAGATGCCCAGGGTACCGTCCTTGAGGACCTTCTGCATCCACAGCCCCCAGATGGGCAGGGCCATGTTGGCTCCCTGGCCCAGGCTGGTGCTGGTAAAATGCACATAGCGGTCTTCCGCACCCACCCATACACCGGCGGTAATGGTGGGCGTATAGCCTATGAACCAGCCGTCGGAGTTGTCGTTGGTGGTTCCCGTCTTGCCGGCAATCTCTCCCTTGAGCCCATAGCGGAAACGCAGGCGGGCGCCGGTACCGCCGGCATCCACCACGGCGCGCATCATCTGGATCATGGCTCCGGTGGCCCGCTGAGACAGGGCCTCACGCTTGCGGTCGCTGAACAGGCTCAGCACATTGCCGTCGCTGTCCTCGATACGGGTAACGAAGAGGGGATAGGTATAGGTGCCTCCGGAAGGATAAGTGTTGTAGGCCGTAACCATGTCATATACGGACAAATCGGCCGATCCTACGCAAAGCGAAGCCACGGGATCCACATAACCGGAGATGCCCATCTTGCGCATCATGGAAACCATGGAAGGCGCGCCCAGTTCTTTCATCAGATAGGCCGATACGGAGTTGGAGCTGTGCGCAAGGCCCCAGGTAAGGTCTACCATGGTGCCGTCGGCATGGGGGTCCTGGGGAGACCAGGTGTCTCCGTCATTGACCACGATGACCACCGGCGAGTTGAGCACGGGGTCGCAGGGCGTCATGCCGGATTCCATGGCCTGGGTATAAATGAAGGGCTTGATGGTGGAACCCACCTGACGCTTGCCCTGGCGTACGTTGTCGTATTTGAAATAGCGGTAATCGGGGCCGCCCACATAGGCCTTCACGTGCCCCGTTCCGGGTTCAATGGCCATAAAGGCCGCGCGGAAGAAGGACTTGTAGTAGCGGATGGAATCGTCCGGGGTCATGAGGGTGTCCCGGTAGCCGGGCTTTTCCCATGTGAAAACCCGCATCTTGGTGGGAACCTTGAAGGAGGCCTCAATCTCCGAATCCGAATAACCGGAGGCCCTCATCATACGGGTGCGGTCGCTCCAGCGGCGGGCCTGGCGCAGGGTGGTCTCTATCACGGATTTCTCCGTATCGGCCGTGAAGGGAGGGTTGCGGCGGTTCTTGAGTTCCTTCCAGAAAGCCGGCTGGAGGTCCTTGCCCAGGTGTTCCACGATGGATTCCTCGGCATAACGCTGCATCTTGAGATTGATGGTGGTATAGATGCGAAGACCGTCACGGTCCAGATCGTACTGGGTTCCATCGCTCTTTGAATTCTTGTTAAGCCAGCCGTAGAGGGGATCATCGGCCCAGAGGAGGGAATCGGCCTGGTAGTCTTCCTCGAACTGGTACGACGAACGCTTGGGCTGGGAGGCACTCATGGTGCGGCGCAGCATGTCGCGGAAATACGGGCCGGTGCCAGTGGTGCGGTCTCCCTGACGGGTGTGCAGCACAATGGGAAGGGCCTTCAGCGAATCGCACTCGGCCTTGGTAATATACTTCATGGAACGCATGCGGTCCAGCACCAGATTACGGCGCTTAAGCGCATTGTCCGGATTGATGGCGGGGTTGTAGCGGGTGGGCTTGTTCACCATGCCCACCAGTACGGCACTCTCTTCTACCAGGAGGTCCGACGGCTGCTTGCCGAAGAACAGGTTGGAGGCACTGGAAATACCGTAGGAGTTGGAACCGAAGAAGATGGCATTCAGGTACAGGTCCACAATCTCTTCCTTGGTATAATTGCGCTCCAGTTTGATGGCGGTAATCCATTCCTTGAGCTTGATCCAGACCATCTTGAATTTGCCCACACGCTCTCCGCGGGGATAGAGCGTCTTGGCCAGCTGCTGGGTGATGGTGGAACCGCCGCCCTGGGAGGAATCCCGGGCCAGAAGGGTCTTGAACATCACACGGGCCAGGGACTGGATGTCCACTCCCGAGTGTTTGTAGAAACGTTTGTCTTCCGTAGCCACGGTGGCCTGCACCAGGGAGGGGGCAAGCTCGTCATAGCCTACGAAGGTTCTATTTTCTATATGGTAGGTAGTAAGGATCTCCCCTTCGTCTGCGATGACCTGGGTGGCCAGCTTGGTATCCGGGTTCTCCAGCTGCTCCAGGGACGGGATGTCTGCAAAGGCCCATACCACGCAAAGCAAAAGGAGCAGGGCTATGAAAGGGGCTACCAGAATAATCCAGTACCACTTGACAATCTTTTTCTTCTTCTCGTCTGTCATCTGCCAAAAATTCTTGTGCGCACAAGACCTTAGGTCTTGGCAAAAGTTCAACTTACAAAAGTAGTGAGAAAATTTGGAAATATGCCTCAAATCTGCTTTACTTTGCAGAAAATTTGCCTCGCGGAACGTTGAAAAAACAACGCGTCGGCCCAATGGAATGTGTATGAAGAATCTGGTGATTGTAGAGTCTCCCGGCAAGGTGAAAACCATCCAGCAATACCTGGGAAAAGATTATCTGGTCAAGGCCTCCATCGGCCACATCCGGGACTTGGAAGAACATAAACTGAGCGTAGACGTACAGAACGGTTTCCAACCGGAATACGTAGTCCCCTCCAATAAGAAAAAGGTGGTGGCCGAGCTGGGCAAGCTGGCCGATGAAGCCCAGACCGTCTGGCTGGCTTCCGATGAGGACCGCGAAGGAGAGGCCATTTCCTGGCACCTTCGCGAGACGCTGCAGCTGCCGGCTGCCAAGACCCGCCGGATTGTGTTCCATGAAATTACCAAGAATGCCATCCAGCAGGCCATTGAGAACCCCCGGGACATTGACATGAATCTGGTGAACGCCCAGCAGGCCCGCCGCGTGCTGGACCGCCTGGTAGGCTTTGAACTCTCCCCCATCCTCTGGCGCAAAATCCAGCCCAAGCTTAGCGCAGGACGCGTACAGAGCGTGGCCCTTCGCCTGATTGTGGACCGCGAGAAAGAGATCATGGCCTTTGAGCCCGTCCCGTATTACCGCGTGGAAGCCCAGTTCCGTCCGGAAGGAATAGCCACTCCCGTGAAGGCCACACTGGATACCCGTTTCGCTACCGAAGAGGAGGCCCGCCAGTTCCTGCAGGACAGTGTGGGCGCCACTTACCGCGTAGCTTCCGTAGAGAAGAAAGAAGGCGTCCGGATTCCATCGGCCCCCTTCACCACCTCTACCCTGCAGCAGGAAGCGGCCCGCAAGCTCCATTTCCCGGTTTCCACCACCATGCGGGTGGCACAGACGCTTTATGAGCGCGGTCTCATCACCTACATGCGTACGGACTCCACCAACCTGTCTTCCCTGGCCCTGGCCACGGCCAAGCAGTATATCACGGAGAACTATGGCGCAGCCTACCTCCATACCCGCCAGTACCAGACCCGGTCCAAAGGTGCCCAGGAGGCCCACGAAGCCATTCGTCCCACCTATATAACAAATGTAGAGATTGACGGAACCTCCCAGGAGAAGAAACTGTACGAGCTCATCTGGAAGCGAACCGTAGCCTCCCAGATGGCCGAAAGCAGGGTGATGAACACCACCCTCAAGGTCTCTTCCGACAAGCGCCCCGAGCTTTACGGCATCCAGTCCGTGGAGATTCTCTTCGACGGTTTCATGAAGGTATACCTGGAAGGCCGAGACGATGAGGACAATACGCCTGAAGAGGAAGTGATCCTGCCCGGCATGAAGAAAGGGGACCTCATGGTAGAAGAGGGCATCAGCGCCCTGTGCAAATTTACCACCCCGCCCAGCCGTTACTCGGAAGCTACCCTGGTGAAAAAACTCGAGGAACTGGGCATCGGCCGTCCTTCCACCTATGCCGCAACCGTGGATACCCTTACCCGGGGCCGCGGATATGCCGTCAAGGGAGACAAGGAAGGCAAGAGCTTCAAGGTGGTCAATCTCACCCTCAAGAACGGCACCGTGAAAGCCTCTCAGAAAACCGAGGTGGTGGGGGCCGAAAAAGGCAAGCTCCTGCCCCAGGAGATAGGCCTCATCGTTACGGATTACCTGGTGCAGAATTTCACCGACATCCTGGACTACGACTTCACCGCCAACGTAGAAACGGACTTCGACGAAGTGGCCGAGGGCAAAAAGGCCTGGAACCACACCATCGAAGAATTCTATACCCCTTTCCACAAGCACGTGGACGCCGTCCTGCATGATGGGAATTACAGCAAGGTTTCCCGTGAAATTGGCGTAGCTCCCGACGGAGACAAGGTGATTGCCGCCTTCGGAAAATTCGGCCCTTATGTCCAGAAGGGAGAAGGCGAGAACCGCCAGAGCGCCTCGCTGGCCAAGGGACAGCTTATTGAGACGCTCACCCTGGAAGAGGCCCTCAAGCTGCTGGAACTTCCCCGCGTGGTAGGCCAGCTGAACGGAGTGGATGTGGTAGCTACCCGGGGGCGTTTTGGTCCTTATTTGAAGTATGGGGATAAAAATGTGAAACTTCCTCGCGGGAAGGACCCTCTGCGCATTACCCTGGAGGAATGCCAACCCCTTATTGAGGAGGCCTCAGCCGAGAAACCCGCCGTTTCCTATCTTGCAGAGTATGGGGACATTAAGGTGATTAACGGCCGATATGGTCCATATATTAAGCAAGGCGAAGCCAACTATAAAATTCCCAAAGGAAAGGACGCTACAAAACTGACCGAAGCTGATTGTCAAGAGATTATCGCGCAATCGGAGCCGACAAAAAAATCTTCTGGAAGGCGTAATAAATAAAAATTTTTCGTACATTTGCAGCGGTTAGTTTAAAATTGTAAGCAATGGCTACTTATCACATTGATCAGATCGACCAGAAGATCCTTTCTTACCTTGTCAAGAACGCCCGAATGCCTTTCCTGGAAATTGCCCGTGAATGCGGCGTTTCCGGTGCGGCCATCCACCAGCGCTACAAGCGCCTGGAAGCCAACGGCGTTATCACAGGATCCCGCTTACAGGTAAAACCGCAGGCCCTGGGCCTCAATGTCTGCGCCTTTGTGAGCATCTCCCTGTCCGAGTCCACCAAGTACCCCGAGGTCATAGCCAACCTCAAGAAGATTCCGGAGATTGTGGAGTGTCATTTTGTAACCGGCAAATACGCCATCCTGGCCAAGCTCTACTGCCTGGACAATGACCACCTGATGGAGGTTCTTTTGAACACCATCCAGAAGATTCCCTACATCCAGAGTACGGACACCATGATTTCCCTCGACGAGCCCATCGAGCGCATGGTTTGGGTCAAGGATTTCAAATCTACCACCTACACCGGTAGAGACTAAAAAGATGGCCGGTCAAGCCGGCCATGACGCACCGTTATGCCCGATCGGGCATCTCCAAAATCGCTTTAGCGAGGACTAAATCCTCCGGTGTTGTGATTTTCAGATTGAACCGCTCTCCTTCGATGAAGGTGAGCGGTATTCCGTATTTTTCGGCCACGGAGGCGTCGTCCGTGAAGAGGGTGTCGAAGCCCTGGCCGTACGCCTGCTTGAGGAGCTCGCTATAGAAAAGCTGGGGGGTCTGGGCGCCGAAGATGCGACTTCTGTCGATGGATTCGCCCGTCGCGGCGAGGCTGCCATCGGCCTTCTTTTCCAATACTTTCAGGGTGTCCGTGGCAGGCATTACGGGGATGAGGGCGGGGACGGTCTGCGCTTTGGCAAAGAGCTCCCGGATTTTGCCGATGGATAGCAGCGGGCGCACGCCGTCGTGAACGGCCACCAGGGCGCCGTCGGGCACGTAAGCCAAGGCGTTTTTCACGGAGTGGAAACGGGTGAAACCGCCTTTGACCAGGCGCTGGGGACAGGTGAAATCGGCCTTGATGCAATACTGCCGCCAAGTGGTGATATAGGCCTCCGGAAGCACGGTGATAATCTGCAAATCCGGGACCGCTTCCAAGAAGCGTTCGATGGTAAGACGGAGGATGGGTTTCCCCTCCAATTCGATAAATTGCTTAGGTACAGGACCTCCCATCCGGGTACCCATCCCACCAGCCGTAACTATCAGAAATTTTTTTCTTTCCATCGCAAAAAACTTTAGGCGAATATAAGAATTTTTTCGTAATTTTGAGGTCTAATTGCCCGAAACAGAAAATTACAAATATGGGATTCCTCAATCAAGAATTGGCCATAGACCTGGGAACGGCTAATACCGTCATTTTCCAGAACGACCAGATAGCCCTGGACGAGCCGTCTATCGTGGCCATCGACAACCAGACAGGGAAGTGCATCGCCCTGGGCCAGAAGGCTAAACTGATGCACGAGAAAACCAATCCCGGCATCAAGACCGTGCGTCCGCTGAGGGATGGTGTCATCGCAGACTTCAATGCGGCAGAGATGATGATCCGCGGCTTCATCAAGCAGGTGAACGCCCGTCATCGCAGCCTCTTCGCCCCCAACCTCAAGCTGGTGGTGGGCATTCCTTCCGGTTCCACGGAAGTGGAAATCCGTGCTGTCCGTGACTCTTCGGAACACGCCGGAGGCCGTGACGTGTATCTCATCTACGAGCCCATGGCCGCCGCACTGGGTATCGGCCTGGACGTAGAAGCCCCTAAGGGAAACATGGTGGTGGATATCGGTGGCGGTACCACCGAGATCGCCGTCATCTCCCTGGGCGGTATCGTTCAGCAGGAGTCCATCCGCGTGGCCGGTGACGTCTTTACCGCAGACATCCAGAACTACCTGCGCCAGCAGCACGTGATCAAGGTGGGTGAAACCACGGCCGAAAAGATCAAGATCGCCGTCGGTTCCGTCATCTCCCAGCTGGACGAAGAACCCGAACCGTTCCTCGTACGCGGTCCCAACCTGATGACCGGCCACCCGGTAGAGGCCCTCATCCCCTATCAGGAGATTTCCCACTGCCTGGACAAGTCCATCGCCCGTCTGGAAGCATCCATCCAGCAGGTGCTGGAGCAGACTCCCCCGGAGCTCTACTCCGACATCGTGGAAAACGGTATCTTCCTCAGCGGTGGCGGCGCCCTGCTCCGCGGTCTGGACAAGCGCCTCTCCGAAAAGGTTAATATCCCGTTCTACGTGGCTGAGGACCCGCTGCGCGCCGTAGCCCGCGGCACCTGCATTGCCCTCAAGAACACAGATAATTACTCTTTCCTCATCCGCTAAGCCATGAGGGGGCGGGGCATCCTGCACAGAATTGTCAACTTGGTGATCTTCATTGTCCTGGAGATCGCCATGTTGCATTTAGTCACCAACAGCGCTGATCTTCAGCGCATCTGGGTGGCCCGTGCAAGCCACGCCTTCATGGGCACAGTATGGGGTGCCACGGAAAGTGTAAGAAACTATTTTACCCTGTCGGCCGAAAACAAGAAACTGGCCCAGGAGAACGAAAAGCTGCAGCAACAGCTGGCCCAGGCCCGGCACCGTTTGCGCCAGGCGCGCATTGACACCACCCGGACTGACACCCATCCCGGCTATACCCTCACGCCGGCCGAGGTAGTCAAGATCAGCCGGAACAAGCAGCATAACTATCTGATTCTAAACAGGGGTTTTGAAGACGGCATCCAGGAGAAATCCGGTATTGTAACCACCCACGGTGTGGTGGGCATCATTGACGCCGTAAGCGAACACCATGCCTTCGCCCTGTCCCTTCAGAACCACGACATCTCCATCAGCGCCCGCATTGGAGAAGAGGGCGGCAGCGGCATTCTGGTATGGGACGGCATCCACTCCAACGGAGCCCTTCTCAAGGAAATTCCCCTCCAGTACCACTACCAGCCCGGAGACACCGTTTACACCAGCGGTCACTCCCTCCTCTTCCCTCCGGACATTCCGCTGGGCGTGGCCGGTGACTCCCGCGTCATCAACGGTGCCACCAACGAGATTACGGTAACCCTGTTCCAGGATTTCAGTTCCGTGCGCTACGTCACCGTGGTGCACAACGATTCGTTTGACGAGATAGAAGGATTCAAGGAATGAAACGAGGTTTCTGGATAGCGTACGTTCTGTTGCTGTTGGCCCAGTTGCTGATGAGCAACTATTTCCACGTGACGCCTTACATCTTCCTCACCATCCTTCCGGTGATGGTCCTATGCATTCCCATCCGCGTGGGAACGGCTGGAGCCATGTTCATCGCCTGCGCCTCCGGTCTGGTGGTTGACTTCCTGTCGGAAGGTGTCCTGGGCCTCAACGCCCTGGCCCTTATCCCCGTTGCCTTCGCCCGTCACGGCATCATCGGCCTTATCTTCGGCCCCGAACTCTTTGCCCGGAAAGAAGACTTTTCCGTAGGGCGCTGCGGCTTTGGCAAAGTAGCCGTTTCGATATTCCTGGCCCTGCTTATTTTCCTGGTCATCTATATTTGGGCCGATGGCGCCGGCACCCGCCCGCTTTGGTTCAACGGCCTGCGTCTGGCGGCTTCGCTGGTGGCCAGCTTCGTGGTTTCCCTGCTCACGCTGGGAGTGTTAGCTCCGGATCCCCGTAAATGAAAAGCGACGGACGTCATATCCGCCTGCTCATAGGCCTGGGGGCGGCGGCATTGCTGCTCCTGGGAAGAATTTTCACTCTACAGATCGTTAACGAAGGCTACAAGGAAGACGCCGACCGCAATGCTACCATCTACGAGACCATCTACCCCACCCGTGGCGTCATCTATGACCGCAACGGAGAAATCCTGGTGGGTAACAAAGTGGCATATGACATTCTGGTGAACCCCCGTGAGGTGGAAGCGTTTGACACCCTGGCCCTGGCCACCGTCCTGGACGTGGACACCGAGTTCATCCGCAGCCGACTGGCCGAATACAACCGCCGGCGCCGCGCCATCGGCTTCCAGGCCGTGACCATGATCCGCAACCTCCCGGCCGAGACCTACATGCGCTTCGACGAGGTCAAATACAAGTTTCCCGGCTTCCGCGGGCAGGTTCGCAGCATCCGCGACTATCCTGTCAATGCCGGCGGCAACCTGCTGGGATATGTTTCCGAGGTGAACCAGTCCTATCTGGACAGCCATCCGGGCGAGTACCGCAGCGGAGACTACGCCGGCATGACCGGCATTGAAGCCGCCCGCGAGAAGGAACTCCGCGGAGAGAAGGGTTACCACATTTACCTCCGCAATTCCCGCAACCAGATTGAGCAGCCATACAAGGACGGAACCATGGATAAGGAAGCCGTTCCGGGACACGACATTGTGACCACCATCGACGCCACGCTGCAGCAGTATGGGCAGGAGCTCATGCAGAACAAGGTGGGCTCGCTGGTAGCCATCGAGCCTTCCACCGGAGAAATCCTGGCGCTGGTTTCCTCGCCGGGTATCGACGTGTCCATGCTGGCCGATATCGGCAAACACTGGAACGAGATTTCCGAAGACCCCTACAAACCCATGTACAACCGCGCCGTCCAGGCCTCCTACCCTCCGGGCTCCGTGTTCAAGCTGGTGAACGGACTTATCGGCCTGCAGGAAGGGGTACTGCGTCCGGAAATGATGTACTCCTGCAGCCGCGGTTACAGCTTTGGCGCCGGACACAAACTGGGCTGCCACGGGCACAAGAGCCCGCTCAACATGGAAGAAAGCATCATGATGAGCTGCAACGCCTACTACTGCTACGTGCTCAAGAATATCCTGGACAACCGTAAATACGGCAACGTGGCCGATGGCCTGGATGCCTGGCACGACTATGTGGAAAGCTTCGGCTTCGGCCGCAAGCTGGGCAGCGACTTCCCCGCCGAACTCTCCGGAAGCATCCCCACGTCCAGAACTTACAACCGCTCTTACGGAAAAGGCCGATGGAACTCCACTACGGTCATTTCCCTTTCCATCGGCCAGGGTGAAATTCTGGCCACTCCCATGCACCTGGCCAACCTCTGCGCCACCATCGCCAACCGCGGGCACTACTACATCCCGCACATTATCAAGGCTTCAGAAGGCGTGGAAATAGACAAGAGATTTACCGAGAAGCAGTACACGCTGGTAGATACCACCCACTTCCCCAAGGTCATCAAGGGCATGTGGAGGGCGGTTAATTCCGGCGCGGGTATGGGCGGAACGGCCTGGATCGCCCATGTGGATTCCCTGGACATCTGCGGAAAGACGGGAACGGCCCAGAATCCCCGCGGGGCCGATAATTCCGTGTTCATCTGCTTCGCACCCATGGACAATCCCAAAATTGCCGTAGCCTGCTATGTGGAGAACGGCGGTTTCGGCGCCACATATGCCGCCCCCATGGCCTCGCTCATGGTAGAAAAATACCTGAAGAGGAAAATCAAAAGGACGGACCTCGAAAAACGCATGAAGGAAGCCAACCTGATGTCACGAGTGAAACATGATTGAGCAGCACGCACATAAAAGACAGTCCATTGACTGGGCCATGATTGGTGTGTACCTGGCACTGGTACTCATTGGCTGGCTCAATATCTATGCGTCTGTCCACTCGTCGGAGCCGGCTTCCATGCTGGCCTGGAGTTCACGTGCCGGCAAACAGTTCGTGTGGATTCTCACCTCCCTGGGCCTGGCGGCCCTCATCCTGTTCGTGCTGCCGCCCCGGCTATGGGAGGGCGTATGCATCCCTTTCTACATAGTGGTGGTATTCCTGTTGGTGGTGGTTATCTTTGTCTCCAGCGACGTAAAGGGTTCACACTCCTGGTTCGACCTGGGGCCCATCCGCTTCCAACCGGCCGAAATATCCAAAATATCCACCTCGCTGCTACTATCGTTTATCCTGAGCCAGCAAAACTTCCGCCTTTCCAAGTTCAAGGACTTCATGATAGCGGCGGCCGTCATCGTGCTGCCCATGCTCATTATTGTGGCGGAAAGCGAAACGGGCAGCGCCCTGGTATATACCGGTTTTATCTTCGTGCTTTACCGAGAAGGATTCTCGGGCTGGTGGCTGGGACTCATCGGCCTGGTCATTGCCCTTTTCATTGCCACGCTTACCGCGGGCGCCTACTGGTCCGTGGTGGGCCTCATTGCCGTCCTGGTGCCCTTCTGCGTACTCACCGGCAGTGGAGGCCATCCGTGGCGCCGAATCCTTGTGGGCGGGCTCTTTGTGCTGTTCATGGCTTTCCTGCCCGGAATCCTGGAGTGGGCATGCTCCCTGATGGAAGGGCATCTTGATTATCTGAACCATCGCATCTGGGTGCCCCAGGCCCACGAATCGGCCCAGACTATCTGGAGTTTCCTGCCCCAGATAAAGCCCATTTACGTGCTGCTGGTGCTTTCGGTGGGAGCGACGCCCTTCCTGCTTTTCCATGCTTACTGGGAGAAAGACCAGGCGCTGGCCATCACGGTAGGGGCCTTCCTGCTGGGCGTAGCGCTTATTTTCTCTACGGATTATATCTTTGAAAACGTGCTGCAGCCGCACCAGCAGAGCCGAATCGAAGTGCTGCTTGGGATGAAGGAAGACCTGGCCGGAGTGGGCTACAACGTGCACCAGTCCAAGATTGCCATCGGTTCCGGCGGCCTGCTGGGCAAAGGATTCCTTCAGGGGACGCAGACCACCTTCGGCTTTGTGCCGGAGCAGACCACGGACTTCATTTTCTGCACCGTGGGTGAAGAGTGGGGCTTCCTGGGCTGCCTGGTGGTCATTGCCCTGTACACCTTCCTTATCGCACGGCTTATCATGGATGCCGAGAGCTGCCGCGGCAATTTCACCCGCATCTACGGCTATTGCGTAGCTTCCTGCATCTTCATGCACCTGTTCATCAACGTGGGCATGACGGTGGGCCTGATGCCCGTCATCGGCATTCCCCTGCCCCTTCTTTCTTACGGCGGATCGTCCCTATGGGCGTTCACCATCCTCATCTTCATCTTCCTAGCCCTCTACCGCAATGAAAAGAAGTATTTTTAGCCTGCTGTGCATCCTGCTCCTGGCATCGGCCTGTAACAAAGTGCCGATGGATGAAGAGCGTGCCTTGGAGTACTATTCCAATACCTTCGCGTATAATATCATGAATACGTACTATCTGTGGAAGGATGAGCCGGCGACGGCCCGAGAGATAACCGACTGGGATACCTACGCAGATGCCATTGAGAAGGTAAAGGCCTGTCGCTACTCCGCAGACAGATGGACCGAGCTTTACGACGACTATACTCCCTTCGAAGAATACATCGACCTTAGTGGATTGACTTACGGGATGAATATAAGCGTCTATTATTACGATTCCCAGAAGATCCAGGTAGTAGCTGTTGTGCGGTTCACTTATGCCGATTCCCCCGCCCGCAAGACCGGCCTGAAGCGCGGAGATAAGATTCTCACGGTCAACGGGGAAACGATGAACAAAGAAAACTTCAGCCGCATTCTCAACCAGCTTTACACGGACACGTCTATCCAGCTAGGCTTGGACGATGGCCGTACCATCCGGATGGATGCGGCCGATATGTACGAGAACTCGGTGCATACCGCTCTCACCTTCGAGAAGGACGGCGTCAAATACGGCTACCTGCACTTCACTAGTTTCACCTTGGATGCCTGTAAGGATCTGGAAACGGCTTTCGCGCAGTTCAAGGCCGATGGAATCCGGGAGTTGATTCTGGACCTCCGCTACAATACAGGAGGCTACGTAATTACCTCCACGGCTCTGGCGTCGATGATAGCCCCGCCGGAGGTTGTAGCAAGGAAAGAGATTTTCAACATAGATGTCTACAACGATATCCTCAGCGATGAGGACGAGGATATTTCCTATTTTACCCCGGAGATATCCTACACTTCCAAGAGAACCGGTCAGCAGATGACGGTAAAGCCCCTGGAGGTCAATCCTGGCATCGAACATCTGTGGGTGCTGGTTACCGGCGAGTCTGCATCGGCCTCTGAATCCTTGATCTGCGGCCTCAAACCTTACATGGATGTAACTCTGGTTGGCGAAAGGACGTCCGGCAAGTTCTGCGGCGGCAGCCTTATCAAGGCCGTTGACTGGTTCAATAGTGTGGAAAAGAATAAGGGTCTAAAGGATTTTGACTACGACGCTGCCAGGAAAGCAATTCCCCTATGGGGGCTCTACGTGATTACTTCCCGATACTCCGACTGCAACGGTGTGACCTTGAGCATGCCCGACGGCATCCCCGCCGACCTGGATGGCAAGGACAAGCCGTACGAGGGCATCAGCCTGGGAGACCCTTCCGAATCCCTGCTGGCCTCCGCCCTGGGCGCCGTGAAATCGGCCCCCGCCGGTCCTTTCTTGACGCCCGTGGAGAATCCACTGCGCCACCCCGGCTTCGGCGTTTTGCTCCATTAGATTTTTTTCCGTAACTTTGTGCCCCCGCTATCCTGCCTTGGTGGTGGAATGGTAGACACGAGGGACTTAAAATCCCTTGGCCCGAAACGGCCGTGCGGGTTCGATTCCCGCCCG
>JAFPGC010000042.1 GCA_017423025.1 Bacteroidales bacterium | reverse complement strand
TCGGTTCATCAACAGGGCGGCGGGAACCGAAAGGAAAAGAAACCAGATGAAAACCATAGAAGGAATGAAGCCCGAGAGGGATTCACTCAGGCCAAAGTCCTGCTTGAGATAGCTGGTAGCAATGCCCACGACGTCACAAAAACCCATCACAAAGAAAGTGGCCAGGACAGGGACATAATTGAAGCGGTGTATCAGTTTTTTCATGTCTGTGGAAAAATGAACACCGCAAAGATACTAATATATTCCAACAATCAAATAGATTGTTTGAACATTTACAGGAAAAGTTAGAACTTATTCCTTGGTCACAATGGCCGTCATTCCCGGCATCAGATGGGGATGAGGCTGGAGGGTGGCCTCCAGATGCACCATGCCGTTCTTCTCCACCACCGGGCTGATGGCCGATACTTCGGCTTCATGCACCTCGGAAGGATAAGCCACGGAAATCACCTGGATCCTGGTTCCGGACTGGAACTTGGAGAGTTCGTTCTCCAATACGTCAAAGCACACTTTCAGATGCTCGGTGTCCACGATGAAAAAGAGCGGAACACCGGGAGTGGCTGCGCTGTACAAGGTAGCGTCAATGCGGCTCACGGCACCCGTGAGAGGAGCGGTGATGGTACAATAGGTGAGTTCATGTTCCAACTGCTTCAGGGAAGCCAGGGCCGTATTGTAGCCACTGTTCACCCGGGCCTGCCGCTGGAGGTCTTCCGGGGCTTTATCCAGATTGTTGCGCTTGTAACCCTGGCCCATCAGGATGGCCTGGGCCTCATAATCGGCCCTCTCCAGATCGGCCTTATTCCGGTTGATGCGGTCCTTGATGACCTCCTGGTTCAGGCGCACCACCACTTCCCCTTTCTTAACACGCTGGCCCAGCTGGATGTCAAAGCTTACGATCTGCTCGCCTATGCGGCTGTACACCGGAACTTCGGTAACCGCCTCGATGGTTCCCTTGCTGGAGAAGCCTTCGGCCTCGATGGCACGCTGGAGGCTCTGGTTCTGCGGGATGGGAGCATCGGCCTTCTCCTCAACGGCGGCGACGGGTTCCTGAGGAAGCGCCGGGGCCGAAGAACGGGAATGGCAGGCAGTTAAGGCAATGAGGGCTATGAGGGGAAGAAACCTATTCATACTGCGTAAGGGTTAACAAATGGTAATAGGTGGTCCAGTAATTGGCCAGGGCGGAGAGATGCTGGTTGTAGGCATTGTCGCGCCGGCTCTGAGCCAGGGAGTAGGTATTGATGTCGCAGAGGCCGTTGGCGTAATTCTCGGCCGTGAGTTCGAAGACTTCATCGGCCAGCGCCACCGCCTCTTCCGTATGGGAGAGCATCTGTTCGTGGGAACGGAGGTTATCCAGGGTGGTGAGCACGTCTTCGGAAAGGGCGCGCTCCACTTCATTCAGGGCCTGTTCTTCGCGCTGTCTCCAGGCGACGGCGGCAGCATGTCCCTTCCGGGCAGCGCCATGGTCCATGAGTGGAATGCTCAAGGTAACGGCGCCCAGCATATAGAACTGAGGGTTCTTAAATGTGCCGAAGAAGTTGGAGTTTAACTGCTGAAGGCCGATATTGAGGTCCACGCCCACTTTGGCGCCCCGCTCCTTGCGGGCCCGCTCCTGCTGCTGAAGGGCTTCGGAAACGGCTGTCTGCTGCTGCTGAAGCGCCGGACTGTTGCTGCGGGCCATCTCCAGGGCGTCCTCATTGGTCATGGGGATGCCGGGGGTGACGGTGGGAACGGATAGCCGGGTACCGGCCGGGAAGGCATCGGTGCGGAGATAGGCCGCCAGCGATTCCCGGGCCAGCTGCTCCTCGTTCCGGGCATTCATGAGCGCATTGGCGGCATTGAGCCGCTGCAGTTCCAGGGAACGGAGTTCGGCAAGGGTGACCATGGCTATGCTGGCCTTCTCCTTGGCAATGGCGTAGAGGGTATCGGCCGTCTGCTTGTTGCGGAGGCACATGTCCAGCATGCCCTGGGCGCAGGCCAGGCGGAAGAAGCGGCGCGTGGCCTCTTCGGCAATCACATGAAGCTGATAGTTAAGCTGCTTGCGGGCCGCGGCCATCCGGCTTTCTTCAATGACCTTTTCCCAGCGGTAAGGATTGTATCCCATTAAGGACTGCTGATATCCCATGACCACCGGCATGGTGATGAATTCGCGCGGCAGATCCCGCTGGTCGCTGGCGAAATACTCGCTCCAAAGGGCACGGCTGCCCACATAGGCCTCGCCGCCCAGCCCCAGGACCTTCTGCGTAAGTTGCAGCTGGGCCGATGCAGAGAAGCGGTTGAAGTTGCGGATGTATACATAGTCACGCGAAGGATCCGTAATGATCCGCTGGTAGTTGGGAACGAAGCGAAGCTCCAGCTGGGGCTTTCTAAGCGCCTCGAACTGGGCAAAGTGCGCCTCGCGGGATTCGTATTCGTAACGGCTCTGGAACGCAGTGATGGTGCTGTCCTGGGCCAGGCGGATCACCTGTTCCAGGCTCTGGGCGCGGCCCAGGACCGGAATACAGAGAACTACTGCCAACAACCACTTTCTCATACCGTCTGCCGTTTAATGATTTCACTGAAATACCCGCCCTTGGCCATGAGTTCGTCGTAACTGCCGTCCTCCGCCACCTTGCCGCCGGCGAGCACTATGATGCGGTTGCACTCCCGGATGGTGCTCATGCGGTGGGCGATGGTGATGCGGGTGCATTTCATCTTGGCCAGGTTCTCCGCAATGGTGTGCTGGCTGATGTTGTCCAAGGCCGATGTAGCCTCGTCCAGGAAAATGATCCTGGGTTTGCGGATGAGCGCGCGGGCCATGAGGATGCGCTGGCGCTGACCGCCGGAGACACCCTGGCCATCGGCCGAAATAGGGGTGTCAAGCCCCTGGGGCATTCCCTCGATATCTTTATCCAGGGCGGCCATACGGGCGGCTTCCCAGACCTCGTCGTCGCTATAACCATTGTTGCCGAAGAGGATGTTGTCCCGGACTGTCCCCTCCACCAACTGGCCATCCTGCAGACAGATGCTCACGCAGTAGCGGCGCAGGCTGGGCTTGTTAATTTCGTCCAGGTTGTGCTCGTCATAGAAGATGGAGCCGCTCTCGGCCTTTTCAAAACCCAGCAGCAGGCGCACCAGCGTAGACTTTCCGCAGCCGGAAGGACCCACGAAAGCCACGTAATCCCCCGGATTGATCTTCAGGTCCAGTCCGTCAAAGATGTAGGGCATGTCGGGAGAATAGCGGAACTTAAGGCCGCTGATACCGATAGCTCCGCTCACGTTCCTCAGAAGGATATTGCCCGACTCGGCTTCGGACTCGGCCTCCAGGATGGGTGCGCAAAGCCTGAGTTCGGGCCCCAGCACCGCCACGTCCTTGGTAATGCGCTCAAAGTCCTCAACAGCACGGGTGGCGATGGTGAGCACGCTGCAGTAGGCTATGTAGTCCGACAGACCCAGACCAAAATGCCAGGCAGCCACCATGGTCACCAGCAGGGGGACCAGACGGAAATTGTAACTGAGCGAGTTGCCAATGCTGAACATGGCCGGATACCGGCTTCCGTTGGGTTCGGAGGGCTCGTAGGCTACCGCCCAGTGCCGGAAAGCCCGAATCTCGGCCCCATTGGTACGGATCTTCTGGGCGCCGGACACCAGATTGTAGATGAGGCCGGTAAGTTTGGATGCACTTACATTGGCGCTGTTCTGCACCTGCTTTCTGAAATAGTACACGCTGTAGATAGCCAGCAGATACAAGGCAAGGACCAGGATACCCGTCCAAAGCAAAGGACCGCCATAGGTGAAGAACTGGATGAACATCACGGCCGTGAACAGCAACGAGAGGATGGTGGAAAGCATATCCTCCGTCAGTTTAGTGAACAGCCTTACCACCGAGAGCACCCGGTTGGAAAGGTCACCCGGAGCATATTGTTTGAAAAAAGTGGTGGGCAGCATCAGCAGCCGGGCCATGAGCGGAGCCTGCATGGCATACTCCGTCTTGTCTTTCATCCTTACCACCAGATAGTTGCGGGACAATTGCACCGTCACCAGCCCCACCGCTGCACTGAAGAGCAGCACGGCAATAGGCGTGAGCTGGGCAGCGTCTCCAGACGGAATGACCTCATTGAACAGCAGTTTGCAGATATAGGGCGTCACCATGGTGAGCAGGACTACACCCAGGCAGGCTCCCATGGCGCAAAGATAGTCGAAGGCATTCAGCTGCTTCAACGCAAACCACAGGAAGGAAGGCAGAGTCAATTTCTTCTTAGGAAGCGGATAGCAGAGGGTGAAAGCCTCCGGCTTGAGCAGGGCGCTGTCTTTCCGGGCCCGGCAACGCTTCCCCGAGGTGGGATGCACGAAGGAATAATCGGCAAACTGGGGCGTGAGGACGACGGGCATGTCATCATCGGCCGTAAAGGCAAGAATCTTGCCCGAGCAACGCGTCCACCATCGGCCCTCCAACTGCACCTGGCGGAAGAAGATCTGGTTCCGGTATAATTGCTCTTCCAGCTGATTGAGGTCGGTAGGGATCTCCTGTTTCCGGGTCAGCTGCTGCCACATCTTCCGGTCTATCATGCCCTGGAAGATGTCGGCTGCCTGATTCAGAGCCCGACGGTCGCCCTCGATGCGCCTTACCAATTGCTCAAAGAAAGGATTGTTCATAGGTCAGGCGTATTTAACGAGTTCCCGGTACAGACCTTCCTGCTGCAGGAGTTCGTCATGCGTCCCCTGCTGCAGAATATGGCCATTTTCCATAACATAGATGCAGTCACAGTCCCGGATGGTACTGAGCCGGTGGGCAATCATAACGAGCGTAATGCCCAGGCAACCGATATGCTGCATCACCAGTTCTTCGGTCTTGGGGTCCAGGGCCGATGTTCCCTCGTCCATGATGAGGATGGAAGGGTCTTTGGCCAGGGCCGTGGCAATTTCTATGCGCTGGCGCTGGCCGCCGCTGAAGTTCTTTCCGTTCTCCGTGAGGAGGGACTTGTAAGCGCCGGGACGGCCGGCGATATCCTCGTGTATCTGAGCGTCGTGGGCGGCCATCACCATGGAAAAATCCTCGATGGACTCGTCCCACATTTTGATATTGTCTGCTATGGGCCCCTCAAAGAGGGTAATGTCCTGATTCACCACCGAAAGGGAGTTGTTCTTGACCGCGCGGTCCAGTTTCCCTACCGGAATACCGTCCAGGAGCACCTCCCCTTCCCACGGCTCATAAAGGCCGGAAATGAGTTTGGCGATGGTACTCTTTCCGCAGCCGGAGAAGCCTACGAAGGCTACCTTCTCTCCGGGATTGATCTTGAGGGAGAAGTTCTTGAGCACGGGCGGATGATTGCGGTCATAGCCAAAGGTGACATTGCGCAGCTCCACCTCTCCCCTCAGTTTGGGCTCTTCCGGAAGCTCATTCTCGTCAGAGAGTGTGAGGGAACTGCCCAGCTTTGCCTCCGCCTCAACCTCTTCCAGTCTCTCCATGGCTGCGTGGGAACGGTAAATCTCCTGGGTGGAACTCACCACCGAATTGATGGGGAAGGTAATGCTGGTGGCCAGGGCCTGGGAGGCCAGCAGCATACCCGGTGTAAGCTCGCCCTGAAGGATATACCAGGCACCCAGGCACAGGATAAGGGCATTGCAAAGGTTAAGGACCAGGAGGGGAAGAGAGCCGATGCTCATGGTACCCGTGGTCGTGCGCACCCGGGCGTTAAGCGCCTGCACGTAAGTCTTTTCCCAGTTGGAATAGAAGATACGCTCGCCACCCATGGACTTGATAGTCTCCACATTCTTGATCCCCGTCATGGTCACGCCCTGCAGGCGGGCATCCGTCTCTTCAGAGCCCCTGGCCCTCTTCTTGATGGTCTTGGACGTCGTACGCATCACCACCACCAGAAGCACCATCGAAAGCAGGACCACAAGACCCAGCTTCCAGCTGTACATCACCAACAGCCAGGCACACACCAGCGGACGGATGACCAGAACCAGCGCATAGGAGAAATGGTCCATGGCCGCCCCGATGTTCTTGATGCTGGAATACCGGGCCACCAGTTCACCGGCCGAGTACCGGTCAATGGCGTCCATGGGCAGCTGCAGAAGGTTTAGAACATAGCGGGAAGAGGCGTTAATACCCATCTTGGCAAATTCCCTCCTTCGCAAGGGATTGAGCAGCAACCAGATAACAAGCTCCAGCGCGAACAGCAGGAAGTAGAAGATTACCAGGGGCGAGAACCACTCGGGGTTCTTTTGCGTGATGACATTATCCGTATATACCTGTTGGAAGAACGGCGGGAGAAGATAGGAAGCCATGTCCGCAATCAGGAGGATGAACGTAACCACGAAGAAGCCCATGCAGCCTCGGTTGAAGCGGCGGACAAGCGTAATCGTGGACGTTGAGCCCTTGCCGGAAGCAGGTTTCCCTTTTCTCATTCCACCCGGAGTTTAAGGGCACGGAACCAGGTTCTGGCCCCTTCAAACAGATACTGGAACATACTGCGGCGCTTGGTCTCCGTAAGGACCGAGCAGTAGGTTCCCACATTCATATTCACATCTTCGGGCTGGCCGAAGGACCAGTCGTACTGGTCCGGATTGTCTTTGGAAGGAAGCAGTTCAATATTGACCTGATACATCATCTTCCCCGATTCCAGCAGGCGTTTGGCCATATCCTCGCTTTTCAAGATCTGCTGCACCTGGTCTGCCGCTACGGGGTAGCGGTCTATCCTCACAACCTTTCCCCGGACATAACCTATCTCATCCCTTTTTTCGTCCTCGGGCCAGACCTGGGCACTCATTCCTTCGCGCAGGTCCCGCTGGCCGGCATTGTCGATATAGGCTATGAGCATGGCCCGCTGGGACGGATGGTCGCTGGCGCTGACCACGCTAAGGATGGGCTCGAAGGCCTCGAAGGGTTCATTATCGGCCTTGGTGTCTATAACCGTCCCCTCCACCGTGCTGGTAAGGATGCTGTAACTGTCCTCCATGGAGATGAGGGCCACAGACTGGCCGCGGGTAACGTTGTCTCCACCATGCACGAACATGGTGCGCACCATGCCCCGGTTGGGAAGGGACACGTCTGCCGTTCCGCCGGAAGGGAAAACGACACCGCTGTAATAGACCTTGTCTGATACCGTACCCAGGAAACCCCACACAAAGAAAGCGCCCAGAAGAAGGACAACGGTGAGGGCCAGCAGGTAGGTGGGCAAAGCCGTCACCTTAAGCAAGCCCCCGATTTGGTCGGGAGATTGAAGCTTCTGCTGGCGGCTGTCAGAGGAAAAAGGGTTTTGGTTTACCATGCACAAATATAATAATATTTATTCTAATTCTTAGCAGAGCATTCCCTTTGCCAAAAGAGGATTTATTGCTACCTTTAGGGTCACATTAAAACTGAGACCATGAAACAACTCATCGAATGTGTTCCCAACTATAGCGAGGGAAGAGATAAGAGTGTAATTGAGGCCATTGTATCGGCCATCAAAACCGTAGAAGGAGTACAGGTCCTGGACGTGGATCCCGGGGAAGCCACCAACCGCACGGTGGTTACTTTTGTGGGAGAGCCCGGGCCGGTATGTGAAGCCGCTTTCCGCGGGGCGGCAAAGGCCCAGGAGCTCATAGACATGCGCCAGCACCACGGGGCCCATCCCCGCAGCGGTGCTACGGACGTGCTTCCCCTTATTCCGGTAGCCGGCATCTCCCTGGAAGAGTGCGCCGCCCTGGCTCGCCAGCTGGCGGAGCGGATGTACAAGGAACTGGGCATTCCTTGCTACTGCTACGAAGCCGCCGCTTTCAAGCCGGAGCGCAAGAATCTGGCTGTATGCCGCGAAGGAGAGTATGAAGCCCTCCCGGAGAAGATGGCCGATCCGGCCAGGAAGCCCGATTTCGGCGGAGAGTGGGACCTCAGGGCCCAGAAGGCCGGGGCTTCCAATGTGGGCGCCCGCGGGTTCCTCGTGGCCGTGAACTTCAACCTCAACACCACCAGCACCCGTCGCGCCATGGCCGTAGCCTTCGACGTGCGGGAAAAGGGTAGGAAGGCCCGCGAGGGAGGCTCCCTTACGGGCAAGCTTCTCAAAGATGCCGAAGGCAACCAGATCTGGATTCCCGGCACCCTCAAGGGCTGCAAGGCCATCGGCTGGTACATAGACGAATACGGCATAGCCCAGGTATCCATGAATATCACGGACATCGATACCACTCCCCTGCACGTGGCCTTCGAGGAGGTTTCCCGGGCCGCTGCGGCGCGTGGCCTCCGGGTCACCGGAGCGGAGATTGTGGGTCTCGTACCCAGACGTGTGCTTTTGGAAGCCGGCCGATTCTATCTGGAAAAGCAGCAGCGCTCGCTGGGAATCAGCGAAGAAGAAATCGTAAAGATGGCCGTCCGTTCCATGTCCCTGGACGACCTCAAACCCTTCAATCCCAAGGAAAAGGTCATCGAATACCTCATGGAGGATGAGAAGAAGGGCCTGGCCCAGATGACGGTGGAAGGCTTCACCCGCGAAACGGCCTCCGAATCCGCCGCCCCCGGTGGCGGGTCCATATCGGCCTGCATGGGAGCCTTTGGCGCCGCCCTGGCCACCATGGTAGCCAACCTGAGCGCCCACAAACGCGGCTGGGACGAGCGTTGGAAAGAGTTCTCCGACGTGGCCGAGGAGGGACAGAAGCTGGTGGACGAACTGCTCCTGCTCATCGACGAAGATACCGCCGCCTTCAACCGCATCATGGACTGCTTCTCCATGCCCAAGGGAACGGCCGAAGAAAAGGCCGCCCGCGCCGCCGCGCTTGAGGCCGCCACGCTTTACGCCGCCCAGGTGCCGCTGAAGACCATGGAGGCGGCCCTGAAGGCTCTGCCCCTGGCCTTGCAGATGGCGCAAAACGGCAATCCCGCATCGGCCTCCGACGCCGGTGTAGCAGCCCTCGCCGCCGTGGCAGGCATCCGGGGCGCCCGCCTCAACGTCCGCATCAACTGCGCCGGCCTCCAGGACAAAACCCCCGCCCAGCCCCTGCTGGCCCGGGCCGATGAAATCGTAACAGAAGCACTTGAACTGGAGAAGCAAGTTCTAGAATCCGTAAATAATAACATTGAACTATAGATGAGATTATTTATATGACTTTCCAAGAAGAGATTTTGCAAGGAATTCCGGGGCAGCTGCCGGAAGCCAAAGCCTACGATAAGGAGATTAACCACGCGCCCAAGAGAAAGGATATTCTGACGGCGGAGCAGAAGGTGCTGGCGCTGAAGAATGCACTGCGGTATTTCCCGAAAGAGCTGCACGAGGCGCTGGCGCCGGAGTTTGCGGCCGAGTTGAAGGAATACGGTCGCATCTATATGTACCGGTATCGGCCTTCCTACCCCATGTATGCGCGTCCTGTTGACGAATATCCCGCAAAGTCCAGGCAGGCGGCGGCCATCATGGCCATGATCCAGAACAATCTGGATCCCCGCGTGGCGCAGCATCCGCACGAGCTTATCATCTATGGCGGCAACGGTGCCATTTTCCAGAACTGGGCGCAGTACAGGCTGGTAATGCAGTACCTGGCCACCATGACGGACGAGCAGACGCTGGTGATGTACTCCGGCCATCCGCTGGGCCTGTTCCCCAGTCACAAGGACGCCCCGCGCGTGATTGTGACCAACGGCATGGTCATTCCCAACTACTCCAAACCCGACGACTGGGAGCGGTTCAACGCCCTGGGCGTGTCGCAATATGGCCAGATGACGGCCGGTTCCTATATGTACATTGGTCCGCAGGGCATTGTGCACGGGACGACGATTACCGTAATGAATGCGGCACGCAAACAGGGTGGCAGCCCGGCCGGAAAACTGTTTGTGACAGCAGGTCTGGGCGGCATGTCCGGCGCACAACCCAAGGCCGGTAACATTGCCGGAGTGGTGAGCGTCACGGCCGAGATTAATCCCAAGGCGGCCGAAAAACGTTACGCGCAGGGCTGGGTGGATGAACTGCATCCCAATCTGGACGAGCTTATCCCCCGCATCCGGAAAGCCGTAGCCGCCAAGGAAGTGGTTTCCCTGGCCTTTGTAGGCAACGTCGTAGACCTTTGGGAGCGCCTGGCGGCCGAGCATATCCACGTGGACCTGGGCAGCGACCAGACCTCCCTGCACAACCCCTGGGCGGGCGGTTACTACCCGGTGGGCTATACCCTGGAACAGTCCAAGGAAATGATGGCCGATGACCCCGACGCCTTCCGCTGCGCCGTGCAGGAATCCCTGCGCCGTCAGGTGGCCGCCATCAACAAACTGGCCGATGACGGCATGTACTTCTTCGACTACGGCAACGCCTTCCTCCTGGAGAGCTCCCGTGCAGGGGCCGATATCCTCCTGCCCGACGGTCGCTTCCGCTACCCGTCCTATGTGCAGGACATCATGGGGCCCATGTACTTCGACTATGGCTTCGGTCCCTTCCGCTGGGTGTGCATGAGCGAAAAACCTTCCGACCTGCAGAAGACCGACGAGATTGCCATGCGCGTGCTGGGCGAGATTGCCGCCCATTCCCCCGAAGAGATTGCCGGCCAGATGCGGGACAACATCCGCTGGATTGAGGAAGCCGGCCGCAACCACCTGGTGGTGGGTTCCCAGGCCCGCATCCTGTATGCCGACTGCGAAGGCCGCACCCAGATTGCCCTGGCCTTCAACGAGGCCATCCGCCGCGGAGAGCTGGAAGGACCGGTGGTCCTGGGCCGCGACCATCACGACGTCTCCGGCACCGACTCGCCCTTCCGCGAGACTTCCAATATCTATGACGGAAGCCAGTTTACGGCCGATATGGCCGTCCAGAACGTAATCGGCGACGGTTTCCGCGGAGCCACCTGGGTGAGCATCCACAACGGAGGCGGCGTAGGCTGGGGCGAGGTTATCAACGGAGGCTTCGGCATGGTCATCGACGGCTCCGAGGACAGCGCCCGCCACATCCGTGAAATGCTGTTCTGGGACGTGAACAACGGCATCGCCCGCCGCTCCTGGGCCCGCAACGAGGCCGCCCGCTTCGCCATCGAAAGGGAAATGGCCCGTACCCCCGGCCTTAGGGTTACCCTCCCCAATCTGGCCGACGAAGACTTAATCAGAAAAAACTTAAACTAATGCATTCCATATCCCACGCCCATCTCTCGCTGGAGAGAGTGAAAGAAATCCTTGACAGCCACGAGAAACTGACCCTGTCACAGGAGGCCATTGACGCCATTGTCAAGTGCCGCGCCTATCTGGACCGCAAGATGGAAGACCTGGACCGTCCCATCTACGGCATCACCACGGGTTTCGGCTCCCTGTATAATGTCACCATTCCCAAGGAAGACCTGAGCCAGCTGCAGCACAACCTGGTCATGTCCCACGCCTGCGGAACCGGAGACAAGGTAAGACCGGAGATTGTAAAGTTGATGCTGCTCCTGAAGGTGCAGAATCTCTCCTACGGCCATTCCGGCGTCCAGCTCATCACCGTACAGAGGCTGGTGGACATGTTCAACGAAGACATCCTTCCCGTGGTTTATCAGCAGGGATCCCTGGGTGCCTCCGGAGACCTGGCGCCCCTGGCCCACCTGAGCCTGCCGCTCATCGGCATGGGCGAAGTCCTGTACAAAGGAGAAATCCGCCAGGCGGCCGATGTCTGGAAGGAAAAAGGCTGGGAACCCATCACGCTGCAGAGCAAGGAAGGTCTGGCCCTCCTGAACGGTACGCAGTTCATGAGTGCCCACGCTATCTGGAGCATCCTCAAGAGCATGCGCCTGAGCAGTTGGGCCGATCTGATTGGCGCCATGTCCCTGGATGCCTACGACGGCCGCATCGAACCCTTCCTGCCCCTCACGCACCAGCTTCGGCCCCATACCGGACAGATTCTAACCGGAGAGAAATTCATGGAGGTATTGGAAGGGAGCGAACTCATCGGCCGTGCCAAGGAGCACGTGCAGGATCCCTACAGCTTCCGCTGCATCCCGCAGGTGCACGGCGCCGTGAAGGACAACATCATGTATGTCAAGTCCGTGATCGAGAATGAAATCAATTCGGCCACGGACAATCCCAACATCTTCCCCGACGAGGATATGGTCATATCGGCCGGCAACTTCCACGGAGAGCCCATCGCCATTCCCATGGACTCCCTGGCCATCGCCATGAGCGAACTGGCCAGCATTTCCGAACGCCGTACCTACCAGCTCATCCACGGCCTGCGGGGCCTGCCCAAATACCTGGTTACCGAACCCGGTCTCAACAGCGGTTTCATGATTCCGCAGTACACCGCCGCCAGCATTGTCTCCCAGAACAAGGGCCTGTGCTGGCCCGCCTCCTGCGACTCCATCCCCTCGTCCCAGGGCCAGGAAGACCACGTCTCCATGGGCTCCAACAGCGCCACCAAACTGGTAAGAGTAGTGGACAATGTGGAAACCGTGCTGGCCATCGAACTCTTCAACGCCGCCCAGGCCCTGGAGTTCCGCCGCCCCGCCAAGTCCTCCCCCATCCTGGAGCGCATCTTCAGAGACTACCGCCAGGTAGTCTCCTTCGTCCAGACCGACACCTACATGAGTCCCCTCATAGCCAAGTCCGTAGAATTCATCAAGAATGAAACTTATCTATAATATTGGTCTGCTGGCCGGCATCCAACCGGAAGGAGTGCTGCGGGTGGAGGGAGAGGCGCAGGGCAAGACCGGCGTACTGGAGAATGCGTGGCTAGGGATAGAGGACGGGCGGATTGTGGACTTCGGAACGAATGCTGTCATTCCCGGCTCTGACCGGGAATCTCTCGATGCCCAAGGGGGCATGGTGATGCCGGGGTTCTGCGACAGCCATACGCATGTGGTGTATGCGGGAAGCCGGGACGGAGAGTTTCTGGACAAGATCAACGGCCTCAGTTATGAGGAGATTGCGGCGCGGGGCGGCGGCATTCTGAATTCGGCCGACCTGCTGCACCGGACTTCCGAAGAAGACCTGTATACGCAATCACTGCGCCGGGTGGAGGAAATGATGGCCAAAGGCACCGTGGCGCTGGAAATCAAAAGCGGCTACGGACTCAATCCGGCCGATGAACTCAAGATGCTGCGCGTAATCCGCCGCATCGGGGAGAGCGTCCCCGCCACCGTCAAAAGCACTTTTCTGGGGGCTCACGCCGTGGGGCGGGGCTATACCCATGAAGAATATGTCCAGGCCGTCATCGACATGCTGCCGCAGGCGGCCGAATATGCCGATTTCGTGGACGTCTTCTGCGACGAAGGCTTCTTCACCGTGGAAGATACGGACCGCATCCTGGAGGCTGCCAAGCATCTGCTGACGCCCAAGATCCACGCCAATGAACTGGCCGTGAGCGGCGGCGTTCAGGTGGGCGTGAAGCACATGGCGCTCTCAGTGGACCACCTGGAGCGCACCACCGAGGCGGAAATATCGGCCCTTAAAGGAACCCGGACCATGCCCACCATGCTGCCCGGTTCTTCCTTCTTCCTGGGGCTTCCCTATGGCAAGGCCAAGGAGTTCCTCAAGGCCGGCCTGGGTGTGGCGCTGGCCAGTGACTACAACCCTGGATCGTCTCCTTCCGGAGACATGCGCTTCGTTATGGCCCAGGGCTGTATCAAAATGCGCCTCACGCCCGTGGAAGCCTTCAACGCCGTTACCCTCAACAGCGCCTATGCCATGGGCGTAAGCCGTGATTACGGCTCCATCACCCGGGGCAAAAAAGCCGCGCTCATCCTTACCGAACCCGGCTGGGACCTCACCAAAATCGCCTATCAGTACCAGACTCCTTTTATCCGTCAAGTCCTCTTATGAAACGTTTCCTTCCCCTGATGATGCTGCTGGCCGTTGCCTGCACGTCCCGTCCGGCCGTTTTCACCGTTACCGATTATGGCGCCGTGCCGGGCGTCGTCTCCACCGAAGCCATCCAGGAAGCCCTGGACCTCTGCTCCGAGTCCGGCGGAGGACAGGTGGTGATTCCGGCAGGAACGTTCCTGTCGGCCACCCTGTATCTTCGCGACAATGTGGATTTGCACCTGGAGGAAGGGGCGGTGCTGCAAGGCGTGGAAGACCCCGACGCCTATCAGCCCTATATTCCTGAGCACGATTTAACCCGTTATGACAGCGGCAATGGAACGGCCAACTCCAACTGTGTGAACGACCGCCAGTGGATGAAGGCCTTCCTCATAGGCGCCGGCGTGGACAATGCTTCCATTACCGGCAAGGGCACCATTGACGGCATCCACGTGTTTGACGAAAGGGGTGAGGAAAACATGCGCGGCCCTCACACCATCATCGTGGCCGAGGCAGTGAACTTCCGCATGAGCGGCGTGAACATCACCCGGGCAGCCAATTACGCGTTTCTGGGGTACGCACTCGTCAATCCCATGTTTGAAGACCTGTTCATTACCGAAGGCTGGGACGGCATCCACATCCGCGGCTGCGAGAACGGCGTCATCCGCCGCTGCCGCTTCCAGACCGGGGACGACAGCATTGCCGGCGGCTACTGGAACAACATGCTCATCGAGGGCTGCGACATCAACTCCTCCTGCAACGGCATCCGCATGATCATGCCTTCGGACGGGGTGGAAATCCGGTCCAGTGTGCTGCACGGCCCCGGCGTATACCCGCACCGCACCAGCGGAGAAGCGCGGCGCAGCAATATGCTCTTTGGCATTGAACTGGAACCCGGAGCCTGGGGTAAGGCCGAAGGGACCGCCAGGAACATCTACCTGCACGACCTCAACATGTACTGCCTGTCCTCCCCCGTGGGTTGCTCCGTACGGGAGGGATCCGTGGCCGAAGACCTGACCCTGGAAGACATCGTGGCTACCGACCTCACCGGCGCCGCCCTTCCCGTGGTCAGCTGGAATGACCAGGGGTTCCAGAAAATCACGATAAAGAATTGTAAGGTTTCCCGCTAACTAAATCTCGTCAGAGAACACGGAAGGAGCCAGGGGCCGGCAATTGTATTGCGAGGCCATGGATTCTCCGTAGGCACCGGCGCTGCGGATGGCAATGAGGTCTCCGCGGTGGCACTTGTTCACCATGACCTGCGTGCCGAAGACATCGGAACTCTCGCAGACCGGACCCACCACATCATACGGTTCCAGGTCTTCGTTGGAAGAAAGGTTCTCTATGCGGTGCTGGGCCTGATACAGGGCCGGGCGCAGGAGATCGTTCATACCGGCATCCAGGATGGCGAATTCACGCTCCAGTCCCTGCTTCACATACAGCACGCGGGAGATGAGGGATCCGCAGGGAGCCACAATGCTCCGGCCCAGTTCAAAATGGATGGGCAGGTTGGTGTTGAGCTCGTCGCTGTAGGTTTGGAAGTAGCCGGCGAAATCGGCCATCAGGTAACGGTTGGGATGGTTGTATTCGATTCCCAGGCCGCCGCCCACATTGATGTCCTTAATCTCGATGCCATGTGCCTGCAGGGTATGCACAATCTGGTTGTTGCGGTGGCAAAGGCTCCTGAAATCTTCCAGGTCCAGAATCTGGGAGCCGATATGATAATGCAGGCCGATGAACTCGATGGAAGGCAGGCTCTGGGCTTCGCGGATCACGTCTTCCAGTACGGAATAATGAATGCCGAACTTGTTCTCGGCCAGGCCGGTGGTGATGTTCTTGTGCGTGTGGGCCGCCACGTCGGGGTTCACGCGGAGGCTAACCTTGGCCACCTTGCCGCTGGCTGCGGCCAGATCGGCCAGAACGTGGAGTTCGGCCGTGGATTCCACATTGAAGCGGCCTATTCCGGCATCCAGGCCCAGCTGGATTTCCCAATCGGCCTTGCCCACTCCGGCATAGAAGATGGTTTCGGGGGCGAAGCCGGCTTCCAGGGCAGCCTTCACCTCACCGCCGCTAACGCAGTCCGCGCCAAAACCAAAGGCGGAAATATGCTTAAGCAAGGTGGGGTTGTGGTTGGCCTTGATGGCATAATGCACCTGGGCGGCAGGCCAGTCCAGGATCTTTAACTGATGACGGATCTCCTCCAGCGTGCGCAGGAGAAGATCCGTATCGTAATAGTAGAAGGGAGTTTTGAGGGTCTCAAATCGACCGACGGGGAAATTTCCTTTCATAAAAGTCGTTCTATATTATTTCAAATATGCGTCGCTTACCACCTTCTGGCTGCGGGCGATGAACTCGCTCAGGGCCTTGCCCTTGAGCATGCCGTTGCCCAGCAGGGCCAGGTCCACGATCTGGTGGAGGATTTCATTGCCGGCGGCGAAGGCCTCGACATCGGCCCTGTGAGCCTTGCGCACGGCCTCGCGGGCTTCGCGGGCCTTGGTCTTCTCCTCATCGGAGGCGTCGGACGGGGCCTCGGCGGGAAGTTCGCCCTGCGGCTTCACATCGGCCTGCTTGGCATCCCAGATCCTGGCCACCAGGGGGTTCTCCATGTTGACGGTGATGTTGTAGCTCTCCGGCATGGAGCCGTAGAAGTTCATGCCTCCGCCCAGGGCGCTCATTTCGCGGTAACGGCGCATGAACTCGTTCTGGGTAATGAGGATGGGAGCGGCTTCGGCACCCAGGTTTTCACCGGTGACAAAGTAGTCGTTGCCGGCGGGCATCACGGCCTTGAAGAGGTTCTCCAGGTCGTAGCGTTCGTCTTCCTTCATCTCCAGCTTCACCTTGTCTTCCTTGGGGATGAGGTTCTCCACGGCGTCGGAGTCTACGCGGGCGAAGCGGGTGTCCGTGAGCTTCTGCTCCAGCAGGTTCACATAGTGGGAATCCAGCTCACAGTCCATCAGGAGCACGTCATAGCCCTTGTCCTTGGCAGCCTGGATGTAGGTATACTGGTCCTCCAGGTTGGTGGCATAGAGGTATACGAGCTTCTTGTCCTTATCGGCCTGGTTGTCCTTGACGGCTTCCTTGTACTCGTCAAAGCTGAAGTACTTGCCGTCCGTGTTCTTGAGGAGGGCGAACTTCAGGGCGCGTTCGCAGAACTTTTCGTCGGAGAGCATGCCGTACTCGATGAAGAGTTTCAGGTTGTCCCATTTGCTCTCCAGCTGGGCCCGCTCGTCCTTGAAGATGCCTTCCAGGCGATCGGCCACTTTCTTGGTGATATAGGTGGAGATTTTCTTGACGGCGGCGTCGCTCTGCAGGTAGCTGCGGCTCACGTTCAGCGGAATGTCCGGGGAATCGATGACACCATGCAGAAGGGTCATGAAATCCGGAACGATGTTGTCCACGTGGTCCGTCACGAACATCTGGTTGCAGTACAGGGAAATCTTGTTGCGCTCCACGGCCACACGGTCCTTCAGCTTGGGGAAGTAGAGGATGCCGGTGAGGTTGAAGGGATAGTCCACGTTCAGGTGAATGTAGAACAGGGGCTCCTCGTTCATGGGATAGAGCGTGCGGTAGAAGTTCATGTAGTCTTCTTCCTTGAGCTCGGACGGGGCCTTGGTCCACAGCGGTTCCACGGCATTGATAATCTTGTCCTTATCCGTGTCCACATACTTGCCGTCCTTCCATTCCTGCTCCTTGCCGAAGACGATGGGAACAGGCATGAACTTGCAGTACTTCTGGAGCAGGGCGTCGATGCGGGCCTTCTCTGCGTATTCCTTGGAATCGTCGTCCAGGTACAGCGTAATGACCGTGCCCCTATCGGCCTTCTCAATTTCTTCCATCTCGTAGGCCGGGGAACCGTCGCAGGTCCACTTCACAGCCTTGGCGCCCTCCTTCCAGGAAAGGGTCTCGATGGTCACCTTCTTGGAAACCATGAAAGCGCTGTAGAAGCCCAGACCAAAGTGGCCGATGATGTTGCCGATCTGGTCCTTGTACTTCTCCAGGAATTCGCCGGCGCTGGAGAAAGCTATCTGGTTGATATACTTGTCAACCTCTTCCTCCGTCATGCCGATACCGTTATCGATGATCTTGAGGGTTTTCTCCTTCTCGTCCAGCTCGATGCTCACTTTCAGGTCTCCCAGCTCTTCCTTGCAGTCACCGGAAGCGGCCAGGGCCTTCATCTTCTGCGTGGCATCCACGGCATTGGCCACCAGTTCCCGCAGGAAAATCTCGTGGTCACTGTACAAAAACTGCTTGATTACCGGGAAGATGTTCTCGGTGGTTACTCCAATCTGTCCTTTGTTTGCCATATTATTATCTTTTTAATATTCTATTTTGACGGTTTTTGTCTAGTCAAAATACAAGCCAAAGGCTTCGGGCTGACAAATTGGCAGGTATGTCTTATTGTATGAGAAGCTGTTCGGTTTCCTCCCAGAGACGGGCATCCTGCAGTGGAGTCACGTACCGGTGCGGGATGGGCTTATCCCCCTTCCCCACAAAAAAACGGGATTCCGTCTGGGTTGTG
>JAFPGC010000002.1 GCA_017423025.1 Bacteroidales bacterium | reverse complement strand
ACCCTGGCCCAGGCCGGTGTGGAGGCCATCAAGCACATGGTGTTCCCGGATGCCAAGTACCGCTGCGCCGTCAAGGCCGTGGACAAGAACGACGAGGCCAAGGTGGGCGACGCCCTCAACAAGATCGCAGCCCAGGATCCTACCATCGGCGTGGAATATTCCAAGGAACTGCGTCAGACCATCCTTTCCGGTATGGGTGAGCAGCACATCAACTATGTGAAGTGGAGAGTGAACAACGAGTTCAAGCAGAACATCGAACTCTACGCTCCCAAGGTGCCCTACCGTGAGACCATCACCAAGATCGCTACCGCCCAGTACCGTCACAAGAAGCAGTCCGGCGGCGCCGGTCAGTTCGGTGAGGTTCACCTGCTGGTATGCCCTTACGTAGAAGGTCAGGAAGCTCCCAAGAACTTCAAGATCGACGGCAAGGACGTGGTCTTCAACTTCAAGAGCCAGGATATCACGGACCTCGAGTGGGGTGGCAAACTGGAATTCTACAACTGCGTTGTGGGTGGTTCCATCGACCTCTCTTTCATGCCCGCCATCCTCAAGGGTATCAAGAGCAAGATGGAGGAAGGCCCTCTCACCGGTTCCTACGCCCGTGACATCCGCGTCTATGTTTACGACGGTAAGATGCACCCGGTAGACTCCAAGGAAATAGCCTTCATCATCGCCGGTCGTAACGCCTTCAAGGAGGCTTTCCGCCAGGCCGGCCCGAAGATCCTCGAACCCATCTACAATGTGGACATCTTCACTCCCAACGAGTATGTAGGCCCCTGCATGAGCGACCTCAACACCCGTCGCGGTATGATCATGAACCAGGATATGGAGAAGGGCTTCACCGTGCTGCACGCCCGCGTTCCGCTCGCCGAGCTCTACCGCTACTCCACCATCCTGAGCTCCCTCACCGGTGGCTCCGCTACCTTCCAGATGAAGTTTGCCGAGTACGTCCAGGTTCCCGCCGACGTCCAGACCAAACTCCTGGCCGAGTACGCTGCCCAGGAAGATGAAGAGGATTAATTCCCTCAACCCATCAAAAAGCCCCCTCCGAGCACCGGAGGGGGCTTTTTTGTGCCTATAGGAAGCAGCTTAGAGCTTGACGACCATTCCGGCAATCTGGTTACCCAGGCCGATGGTATAGCCTTCGCTGCGGAAGAATACGCGGTTGAAACTGTCGGCCACCAGCACCACCGGGCGGGCTCCCGTGAGAAGCTCCTCGGGCGCAATGCCGAAGATGACCGTCGTGGGCAGTTTCCCGTATCGGCCTTCCCGTTCTTCCTTTTGAAGCTGCTGGAGGGCCTTTTCAGAGGTGCAGAGCAGCACGATGGGTCTTCCCCAGGCCTCCAGCTGTTCGCGGGCGGCGGCAAGGTCGCGCAGGGCGTGGTTGGTGGGCTCTTTGCCGGGTTCCAGCAGGGCCAGCACGTAGAAGCCGCGGCCTACCTGGGACAGGACGGAAACCTGTTCGCCGTTCACCGTAATCTTGCTCTCGGCATCAAAGCTGCCAATGACCGGCAGGCTGCCGGCGTCCTCGTTAATCTGGAGTTTCTCCACGGTCTCCTTTCCTTCCTCAATGAGCAGGAAGCACATGGAAACCGGTACTGAGCCGTCGGAAAGACGGTTGCCGGAGACCAGCAGATAGGTGCCTTCGTCCAGCTTACAGCCGTTCTTGAAGGTGTGGGCCCAGTCGGTTCCGCCGCCCATGTCCACCTCCCCTTCATCGAAGGAAAGGAGCTGCGGACGGCCGTCCACAATCTTGGAAAGGGTGAAATGGGTATAATACTGGGGATTCTCCACGGCTTTGGTGGGCGTGTAAGTAAGCTTGAGGGTTCCCTTGGGGTCTTCTTTTCCGGGTGCGGCCTGGAGGGACTTCCAGTCGCCGCCCTGTTCCCGTACCTCCAGCACACCGGTCACCGGGTTCTTGCGGGCTTCCTTACCGCGGGCACGCAGCAGCGAAACGGTATAGATATCCAGCGAACGGGGGTCGGCCAGTTTGCTCTTCCATACGGCTTCCGGAGACATGGGAATGTTCCATGCGGTAGGGTCCTTGAGGACCATAATACCGTGCTGGGTGGCGTCTGCGCCGGCACCGGCCTGGAAGAAGCTGTAATAATCCGTAAGGAACTCATTCTCTACCCGGGTTCCGAAGAACGGTTCGGCCGTGTAATAGGCCTGCAGCAGTTCGGGCGTGATGTCGTGTAAATCCTTGGTGCTCAAGGATTCCAATACTTTTTCGCGGCGCTCGAAGTTGCCGTTTGCGGCCAAAAAGTCTTTCAGAGTCTGGGCATTTCCCCTGGCACGGACAAGATAGGAGGCCATTTGGTCATTGTAACCCTGCTCCCGCACAAAGGCCAGGGCTTCTGCGGCCGTGGGGAATGTGGCTTCGTAGGCGTGGCGGAGGGAGTCTTCATAGGCAAAGCGCTTGTCGTTGGCGGCGCGCTGCTCGGGAGTGACCTCGGGAAGTTTTACGTTCTCCGGCGGAGGCACAATATCAAAGGCCTTCTTGACGCCTACAGGAGAGGCATACTTATCCCCGGCATAGTACTGGAGCACGATGGTCGCTTCCTTATCCTTGCCGAAGCTCACCTTGGTAAAGCCAAAGGAATGGCCCTTGGAAGCCCATACCAGCATATCTCCCAGGCCGGCGCTGGTGAAAGTGCGGCCCTCGGCGTCCGTATACTTGGAAACGGCGGGATAGAACTCGGCATAATTGTAGATGCAGAAGTCTACGCGGGCGCCTTCCACGGGCTTGCCGGCGTCTTTATTGGGGGCGTCCGGAGACCAGACCACCTGGAAATCGATGCGGGCGATCTTGGCGTAATTGTCAATGAGGTTCACCTCGGTGTAGTTGGGGCTTTCCAGAACCACCTCTTCGGGGCCGTCATACTTGCCGAAAACCTTGGTGTGCATGAGCATGGCACGGGAGGCCGGGGAGTTGAACCAACCCAGATCCAGGACGGGCTCGGGCTCGCAGGCGCCCAGGAAATGCCATTCCCCGTCGGCCCAGGCCTCTACCCAGGCGTGATTGTCGTCGGTGTGGGCCCAGCGGGGGGTATACACCTGGCGGGCGGGGATGCCAACGCTGCGCAGGGCCGCCACGCAGAAGGTGGACTGCTCTCCGCATCGGCCCAAGGCATTCTTCACCAGATTCAGCGGCGAGGAAGTACGGGCGTCGGAGGGCTGGTAGGTCACTTTCTCGTGGCACCAGTGGTTCACTTCCAGGATGGCCTCTTCCATCGAGAGTCCCTCGATCCGGGGCATCAGTTCCCGCTGGAACACCACGCGGGAGCTGTCCAGGCTTTCGTTATTTACGCGGAGGGGTAGCACAAAATGGCGGAACTCCCGCTCCGGAACGTTCCATCGGTTGCGGGTATCCAGGGCCGCCCGCACGTTCTGGAGGTAGAATTCGGCCGGGTAGTCCGTTACATCGGCCACGGGCATATAGGCATAGAGGAACTCCAGAGCGTCTTTTTCCTGGGCCGATATGCCCTTGGGCAGGGCCATGAACGGAGCCAGGGCTCCCTGGTGGGCTTCCATCCGGTCCTGATAATCCTTGACATAATACTTCTGGTCCGTGCAGGAAAGCAGCAGGCCGGCCGTGCAAAGGAAGAACAGCAGTTTTTTCATAATTATTACAGTTTTTTGGCCAGGGCCTCCAACTGGGCGCCCATGCCGATAGTATATCCTTGGGAGACAAAGATCACCTCGCCGTCCGTATTGGCCATAAAGACCACAGGAAGCTGGTTTTCACGCAGTTGCAGGCTCTCGGTGATGCCCTTGAGCACACGGCCGTCCGTGTCGATGGCCAGGACGGCGGTAGAAGGCAGAGTGCCGTAGCGCCCCTGCTGAATCTCTTCCTTCAGGCGGTCCATCTGCGCCTGGCTGGTGGTAAGAAGGTAGATGGGCCGGCCCCATTTTTCCAGGGCGCTGCGCTCCTCGGCCAGGTCGTGCAGGACGTGGTTGGTGGGTTCCATTCCCACATCCAGGACGGCGGCGGCATAATAGCCCTTTCCGGGCTGTTCCGGGAGCTTGTCGGCCTCGAAGGAGCCTATCACGGTCACTTCTTCCGGCACGGTTTCAATGATAAGGGGCACCTGGAGCTTCTCTCCGGCCGTTACGTGGAACAGCGTCACCGTAACGGGCGTACTGCCGTCCGAGAGGCGGTTGCCGCTGGCCAGGAGGTAGTCACCTTCCGGCAGCTCCCCGCTGGTGCCGCGCGGGATACGGGGGCCACCGGGGCCGGGACGGCCGCCCATCCCCAGGAACATCATCCTCAGGCCGCCGTTCTCTATTTTACTGAGCGTAAAGTGCTGGCCGAACTGAGGACGCTCCACCCCCTCCACGGGCGTGAAGGTAAGCTCCACCTCGCCGGTCGCCATCTTGCCTTCCCCTGCCTGGAGAGAGCCGGAGAAGCGGTTCCGGCGAATCTCTGCGCCAAACGTACGGCCCAGCGCTACGGTCAGAAGATCTCTGGAACGCGGATTGGCCACGCCGGCTTTCCATACGCCCACGGGCGACATGGGAATGTCCCAGAAGAGCGGATTGTCATCTACAATAATATTCTGGTTAACCCAGTCCATAATAGCCTGGGCGTTTCCCCGGAATTCTGCCTCAAGTTCTGCGGGAACATTCTGCAGGAACCAGCCTTTATAGGGGGACAGGAACTCGCTCTCGATACGCACGGGCAGGAGGCTCTCCTTGGCGTTGTAGCTGTCCCAGAGAATGGCGGCAGGCACATCCGAGAGGTCTTTGCGGCTCAGGCTCTGCAAAAGCTGTACGGCCCTTTCCTTATCTTCGGCCTTGGCGAGGAAGTCCTTGATAACCGCGTGGTTACCGGCCGATGCTTCCACCAGGCGGGCGGCCTCGGCGGGCAGTCCGTTCTGTGCTACGAAGGCCTCGGCGGCCATCCGGTCCGGGAAGCCGGCCATATAGGCCTTGCGCACGGAGTCTTCATAGGCCATGCGGCGGTCATTCTCTGCGCGCTGCTCCGGCGTCACTTCCGGCAGGGTCACCTCTTCCGGCGGAGGAACCATAAAGAACAGTTCACTGCTGATGGGATTCCCCACCGGAGAGTTCAGGGTTATGGAAAGCTCCGTATCCTGGCCAAAACGGCATTTGGTAAAGCCGTATTCGCCATCCTTCGCAGCCCACACCAGCATGTCTCCCAGGCCGGCGCTCAAGGCGGTGCCGCCTTGGCGGTCCGTATACTTGGACACAGCCGGGAAGAACTGGGAAGAATTGTAGATGCAGAAGTCTACGCGGGCACCCTCCACAGGGGTTCCATCGGCCGAAAGCACGGTAATGTGCGCCTTGGCGGCCTTGGCGTAGTTCTCGATAAGGTTGATTTCCGTGTAGTTGGGCGTCTCCAAAACCACCTCTTCGGGGCCGTCATAATGGCCGAAAACCTTGGTGTGGGTGAGCATGGCCCGGGAGGCGGGGGCGTTGAACCAGCCCAGATTGAGGACGGCCTCGGGCTCGCAGGCGCCAATGAAGTACCACTGACCGTCGGCCCAGGCCTCTACCCAGGCATGGTTGCTTTCCGTATGGGCCCAGCGAGGGGTGTAAACCTGCCGGGCGGGGATGCCTACGCTGCGCAGGGCAGCCACCGTGAAGGTGGATTCCTCGCCGCATCGGCCCAGGGCATTCTTCACAGAGGCCAGCGGGGCGTGCGTACGGCCGTCAGAGGGCTGATACGTCATTTTCTCGTGGCACCAGTGGTTCACTTCCAGGATGGCGTCCTTCATGGAAAGCTTTTCCACGCGGGGCTTGAGCTCGTCATAAAAGACCAGCCGGGCGCTGTCCAGGTCTTCGTTGTTGGTGCGCAGCGGCAGCACAAAGTGGCGGAATTCGCGCTCCGGCACCTTCCAGGGCAATTCCTCGCGCGCCTGGAAAGACTTGCGCACATTGGCCAGGTAAAACTCGGCCGGGTAGTCCGTCACATCGGCCAGCGGCATATAGGCATACAGGAATTGCAGCGCTTCGCGCTCCTGGGCCGATATTCCCTCCGGCAGCGTCATAAAGGGCTTCAGGGCACCGTCATAGGCCTGCATGCGCAGGGTATAATCCTCGAGGTCGCCCTGTCCGCAGGCCGTCAGTGCCAGCAGACAAGCTAAGGCTCCGAATAACAGTCTTTTCATACTTTTTGGGTTTATCTTACAAAGATAAGAAAAACTTGCGTGGAAAAAATTCCCCCGGGCCGATAAAGCCTGGGGGAAAAATTAATATTCAGCAGTTTGCGCCCGCGGGAAGCTTACTTCTCGGCGGCTTCTACAGCTTTGAAATAGCGATAGCTGCTTACCTTCACCTCGCCGATGGAATCCTCGTCGCAGACGATGGTTCCGGCGGGATGGTTCTGTAGTCCGCTCAGGGTGCAATAGTGGCTCATGGGGCCTTCGATGGCGGCCTGGAGGGCGCGTGCCTTCTTGCTGCCGAAAGCCAGGATAAGCACTTCCTTGGAATCCAGGACGGTGCCCACGCCCACGGTCATGGCCTGCTTGGGCACGGCGTTCGGGTCTCCGCCGAAGAAGCGGCTGTTCACTTCCAGCGTATCCTGGGTCAGGGTTACCACGCGGGTGCGGCTGCTCAGGGAAGAGAAGGGCTCGTTGAAGGCAATGTGGCCGTCTTCGCCCACGCCGCCCAGGAACAGGTCGATGCCGCCGGCTGCCACAATGGCTTTCTCATAAGCGGCGCATTCGGCGGCCAGGTCGGGAGCGTTGCCGTTGAGGATGTGCACGTTCTCCTTCTTGATGTCGATGTGGTCAAAGAGGTTGTGGTGCATGAAGCTCCAATAGCTCTCCGGATGCTCGCGGGGCAGGGCCACATATTCGTCCATGTTGAAGGTGATCACATTCTTGAAGGAAAGTTCTCCGGCCTTGACCATGCGGATGAATTCGGCATAGGTTCCCAGAGGGGTGGAGCCGGTGGGCAGACCCAGGACGAAGGGCTCGCTGGTGCGGGCGGCCTTCTCCTTGATCTTGGCTGCAATGTAGTGGGCGGCCCACAGGGAGCCTTCCTTGGAGTTGTCGCGGATAATAATTCTCATAGTATTAGTACAGTTTTAAGAAGACTTCGATTGCCTGATATTCGGCCATACCCAGCTGGTCGTAGAGTTTGGCGGTGTTGGAGGTACGCTCCTCGGCCCTCTGCCAGAACTCGCGCGGATCTTCGCCGGGGAAAGGAACGATGTCCTTCTGGGACAGGTGACGGAAAATGGCGTGACGCTTCATCACCACCTCGTCCGGGCTTAGCGGAACGGCCATGTCCACGCGGCCCAGCTCCCACTCCATCCAGGCTCCGCGGTACAGCCACACGTGGGTCTGGTTGGCCCAGGCGGCCCCTTCTTCCTTGATTTGCTCCATGGCTTCCAGGGCGGCCTCGGTGCATACGCGGTGCGTTCCGTGAGGGTCGGCCAGGTCTCCGGCCATGAAGATCATGTGGGGTTTGAGTTTCTTGATCAGGTCCTTGATAATGTCCACATCGGCCTGGGTGCGCGGATTCTTCTTGATGCCGCCGCTCTCGTAGAACGGAAGGTTCAGGAAGTGGGCGTTGGTGTTGTCGTTGAGGCCGAAGGAGCGCACGGCACCGCGGGCTTCGCTGCGGCGGATGGCTCCCTTCATCTCCAGCAGGGCGCGGGGTTCCGGTTCACCGGGAACCTTGCTCTCCACCAGCTTCTTCACTTCCTCGAATTTATCGGCAAAGCCCAGCTGGAAGGCGCAGTCCATGTGCTGGAGCACCACGTCGTCGTGCACGGCTACGTTACCGGAGGTTTCATAAGCCACGTGCACATCGTGGCCCTGGGAGGCCAGACGGATGAAAGTACCGCCCATGGAAATGACGTCGTCGTCCGGGTGCGGGGAGAAGATGAGCACGGTCTTGGGGTAAGGATTGGCCGATACGGGACGGGTGGTATCGTTGGCATTGGGTTTGCCGCCGGGCCAGCCGGTAATGGTGTGCTGGAGGTCGTTGAAGACGTCGATATTGATCTTGTCGTATTTGGCCACCTTTTCCAGCAGTTCGCTGAGGCCGTTGTTCTGATAGTCTTTTTCCGTGAGCTTGAGGATGGGCTTGCCCGTTACCTCGCAGAGCCAAACCACGGCCTTGCGGATGAATTTGGGCGTCCAGTCGCAGGGGCCTACCAGCCAGGGCGCTACGCTGCGGGTGAGCAGGGATGCGGCGGCCTCGTCCACATAGAAGGAGATGTGGTCGTGTTCCTGCAGGAGGGAAGCGGGGCAATCCGTGGTGCGGGGGCCTTCGGCAATAGCCTTGACAGCCGGAGCCTTGTCTTCGCCCCAGGCCATGAGCATGATTCTCTTGGCGGTGAGCATGGTGCCGATACCTACAGTGATGGCCTTGTCCGGGGTGGCCATGATGTCCAGGTTGAAGTTCACGGACTGGCGCTTGCGGGAGTTGTAGGACAGGCGCACGGTGCGGGTGCGGGTCTTTTCGTTGGCGCCGGCTTCGTTGAAGCCGACCTGGCCCTTCTCACCCACGCCGATGACCAGCAGGTCCAGATTGCGGGCGATGCTGTCAAACTGGGCGCAGTACTCCGTCAGTTTCTCCGGCGGAACGGTTCCGTCCGGGATATGGATGTTTTCCTTCAGGATGTCCACCTTGTCCAGCAGGGACTCGTGGATGCGGTGGTTGCGGCTCTGGGCGCCTCCGGCCGAATAGGGATAATACTCGTCAATGGAAACCACTTCCACATTCTTGAACGAAACCTTGCCCTCTTCATAGCGCCGGGTAAGCTCGTTATACAGGGTGTTGGGCGTAGAACCGGTGGTCAGGCCCAGACGGAACAGGCCGTCCTTGTGGCCGTTGATGGCATCTACGATAAAATCGGCAATGGCAAAAGAGGCCGGGTCGGCATCCGGATACACATTGGTCCAGATTTTCTCATACGTGTGGAGAATTCCCGCCGGCAGGTTCTTGCCGATGAGCCCGCCTTCGTAAGGTAACGTGAAATGTTTGCTCATAGTTTATTTGAGAATCTTTTGAATTCGTTCCAGTTTGCCGTCTACCGGTGCCGGCTTTACCCCCAGGAGATGGCAGAGGAGGGGATAAAGGTCAATATTGCGGAAAGAAGACTTCTCCCCTTCGGTGTAGGGAGCGTCGTAGTTTTCTTTGAAATCCGGGCCGATGGCGCGGAAGGCCACCATCATGTCGGTTTCCTTGCAGTCGAAGCCGTGGTTGCCTCCGTCCCGGCCGTTGTTGAGGCTGAACTGCCAGCCCAGTTCCGGGCTTACGAGAATCTCTCCCAGGCGGTCAGAGGTCCCATAATGCAGGTATTCCGGAACGTCTCCTTTTTTCCAGACATTGATGTGCTCTACGCCGGAAAGGTGGTTATACAGGCTGTCTGTATAGCCTTCCTTGGGCCAGATGCTGGTAGGTGTGCTGCCCACGAAGCGTTCTACCCAGTCCATGGAGATGTAATCGGTGGCACGCACGCAGCGGTTCCGGGAAATAGACGTCATCCCGTGGTCGCCGGCCAGGATAAAGTTGATCTTGTCGGCATAGGGAAGGGCCATCAGGCGAAGGTAAAGGCTGTGCATGAGGCTGTCCATCTGTTCGCACATCTCCTTGGTCTCGGGAGAGATGGGGCCATACACGTGGCCCATGTGGTCGGGTTCGTCAAAATAGCCCATTACCAGACGGGGGCGCTCCTTTTCCGGAAGGCTCATCAGGCGCACAATCTCGTCGCAGCGCTCGCTGAAGGTCCAGTGGGGCACCTCGTCCCAGTGCCGGTAGTAGGTGGGATAGGTTTCCTTGATGGGAATGTCCGAACCGACCCAGTATATGGCGGCACACTTGACGCCCTGCTTCTGTGCCGTGACCCAGATGGGTTCTCCCAGATAATAGCGCGGGTCGAAACGGGCCTCGGCGTCCCGGATGGCATACCCGTGCTGGGTTTCGGGATTCCAGAAAGAATTGTTGACAAGTCCGTGGTGGTCCGGGACCAGGCCGGTAGCCATGGTATAGTGGTTGGGGAAGGTGGAGGAAGGGAACGAAGGTTCCATCCGGGCCTTCACACCCGCCGTGGCCAGGGAATCGAAGAAGGGCATCTCGTAATAGTCGGGATAGTCCCACCGGTTGCCGTCCAGGGAAATGATTACGGTATAGGTGTCACTTTGGTTTTGACAGGCGACACTCGCCAAGAGGGCCGTCAGGAGGATAAAACTAAGGACTTTCCGCATAGGATTTCGTTTGAATCCTCAAATTTAATCATTTTTTACATTTTTTCGAGAAAAATGCATCTCTTATTGGCGTCCATGCCGGCTCCTTCCACATCGCGTGGCCACAGGTGGGAATGCAGACAAAATGCTTGTCCTTCGTGCCCAAATTGTTGTAAATGGCAAAGTTGGTGTGCGGCGGGCAGGTGGGATCCTGCAGGCCGAAGGCCATGATGACCGGACAGGTGATCCGTGGGGCGAAGTTCTTCACGTCAAAATAGGAAAGGGTGCGGAAAAGGTCTTCCCGGCTAATTCCCTGCTGGTCGGCCTGGGCAAAAACTTCGTGGACTGGCCACCACACAATGCGGGCGTAGTCGGGATAATCGCCCAGGAAGGGGACCGCCAGCGAAGCGGCTCTGATGCGCTTGTCCGTGGCGGCGGCAATGGCGGTGAAGGCTCCGCCCTGGCTCTCGCCCAGGGCGAAAATCCGGTCCGGATCGGCCTTTTCCAGGGAGGCGGCAAACTCCACCGAGCGCTTGACGTCGCAGAAGGCGCCGCGGTAGTAGTAAGTGTCTTTGTCGGCGATGCCCTGGCTTACCCAGCTCTCGGCCGCTTTCTTGAAAAGGCCCTGTCCCCGCACGCTCACCATAATATCGATGCGGTCCGGGTTGCCGGAGGGGTCAAAACGGAAAAGCTCGGAACCATAACCCATGTATTGGAGGAATACCGGATACTTGCCAGGGGCGTTGGGAAGGCAGATGGAGCACCCGGCCGTCACTCCGCCAAGGGATTTGTAATAAACGTCGTAAGTGGTGCGAAGTTCGTTGGAGTATTCGGGAACCTCCACCCACTCCGGCTCCAGGGAGATGGCCTCCAGTTCCTTGAACGTGCGCTCCCAGAAGTCGTCAAAGTCCGCCTGGGCGTCGGGGGCGCTTACCACGGCGTCGGGTCGCACGCCAATGTTGAACCGTACGGAATCCCTCAGGCGCACCTGATAGAAGCCAGGTTCCAGGGAGCCCAGTTCTACCCGGAGGGTGCTGTCGGCCTCAACGACGGCATCGGCCTCAAACACCACCTCCGGCTCTCCCATGAGGGAACGGTCCGTGACCAGGCAGAAGCTGGCCGGGCCGGGCGCGGCGTCCACGCGGGTGACCAGCGAATAGGGGGCTTTCCCCAGGAAAAGCCAGCCGTTGTCCGGTTCGCAGGTGCCGGTAGGTGTCTCAATGGCAGAATGGCAGGAGGCCAAGAGAAGGCAAATCAGGCCGATAAGGTAAAAATGGGCTCTCATATCGTGTTTTTTCTTCAAAGATAAGCAGTTTTGAACAAAAGATAAAAAGAATGCACAAGTGGATAACATGTAACGATTATAAATACGCTACCTTTGCACCCAGCTAGAACAACGAATAGTTCTTTGGTTAATAGTATGGTTAGGTAACAGAGCCCAGGTGTGACGCTTGGGCTTTGTTGCCGAAAAAAAGCCCGGGCGTGAGTCCGGGCTTTTCTGCAAGGAATGATTTTTGCTGCAATTTGTGGCCGTTAGTAAGTCGTGTCAATGGTATGAATTCCTTTCTGAAGAATTACGGGTCCACACTCCTTTTACTGGCGGGCCTCATCATAGGTGGTTTGCTAGGGGTTGTCCTGGGTGAAAATGCCTCTGTACTGCGCCCGGTGGGCAATCTGTTCCTTAATCTCATCTTTGTGCTGGTTGTGCCGCTGGTGTTTTTCTCGGTGGCCCAGTCCATGGTGGTCCTGAGAAAGAATGGCGTCATCGGCAAGGTGTTGGGAACAGCTATGGGTGTTTTCCTGGCCATGTCCCTGATAACAGGAATATTCACCTATGCCTTAATGAGTATCTGGAATCCCTTTACCTCTGTTTTGGGTCAGGGAGGAGTCATTGACTTGTCCGGCGGCTTTCTGGATGAAGAAGTCAACATCGGCGATGCCCTGGTGAGTGCTTTTACGGTGAACGACTTTCCGCTTCTGCTCTCCCGCGAACATCTTCTTCCCCTTATTATATTTGCTTCCCTTTTCGGCCTGTCCGTCGCCCTTCTGGGGCAAAAAGTTCCTACGGTAGAAAAGTTTGTGGGCGAAGGATCCGAAGTCTTTATGAAGATGATGGATCTGCTCATGAAGCTGGCCCCCATCGGCATCGGCTGTTATTTTGCCGACACCATCGGCCAGCTGGGCGGGCAGATAATGGGGAGCTATTTGCAGATTTTCCTGGTGGTTAGTACCGCTTGTGCGGTGGTGTTTTTTGTATTCTATACCCTTTGTGCACTGTACTGCCATATCCCCCTTGGGAAGTTCTGGAAGGAGATGATCCCCTCTTCGGCCACGGCCGTAGGCACCTGCTCTTCCGCCGCCTGCATGCCTGTAAATATGACCGCAGCCCGTAAGCTGGGAGTGGAGGGACAAATTGCCGACGGGGTCATTCCCCTGGGCACCAACCTGCACAAGGACGGCTCCGTTATCAACGCCCTGGCCAAGATTCTGTTTGCGCTTTATTTCTTCGGCATTACGCCCCAGGGAATAGGAGCCGCCGCCCTCATTATTCTCCTGGCGGTGCTGCAGAGTGCGGTGGTGGGCGCCATCCCCGTGGGCGGGATGACGGGAGAACTCCTCATCTGCGCGGTCCTGGGCTTAGACCCGTCCTTCGCGGCCACCCTTATGATTATCGGCACCCTTTGTGATATTCCCGCTACGCTCATCAACGCCACGGGGAACCTGGTGGCCGCCACGCTGGTACAGCGCCTGACAGCCCGGAAAGCATAACCATAGACCATACACTATTAACTATAAACGAACTACAATTCATGAAAAAGCTTTTCGCAACGTTTGTTGTGATACTGGCCGCCATGTCGGCCCGGGCGCAGGTGTTCATCATCAACGATAACATGATGGTGGGTCGCCTGAGCACCATCAAGGCTGCCGTGGTGGATTCGCTCAGCAACGAGCCCATCCCCTATGCGTCCTTCTACGTAATTCCGGTCAAGGACACCACCATCTCCAACTTCACCCTTACGGACGACAAGGGCCTGGCCAAACTGGAGGATGTCCCGTACGGCAACTATGTGCTTCACGTGGAAATGATGGGCTACAAGCCCTTTATCAAACAGCGGTATTACAGGGAGGAGGAAACCGACCTGGGTACCATCCGGCTGCAGCAGGACGAGCAGTTCCTCCGCGCGGCCGTGGTTTCGGACGTGGGCAATCCCGTGGTGGTTAAAAAAGATACGGTGGAGTTCAACGCCTCTTCTTTCCGCGTGGGCACCAACGACATGCTCAAGGACCTCATCAAGCGGATGCCGGGCATGGAAATCACGGAAGACGGCAAGGTGAAATTCAACGGCCAGGAGATTGACAAGCTCACGGTGGGTGGCCGCACCTTTTTCTTCAACGACCAGTCTACGGCCCTGAACAACCTCCCCGCCTCCATCGTGGACAAAATCCGCGTGGTGGACCGCGAGTCCGAAAGCGCCCGGGCGACGGGCGTGCAGGACACCCAGCGGGAAAAAGTGCTGGACGTGGCACTCAAGAAAGAATATGAAAAAGGCTGGTTTGGCAATGTGGGTTTGAGCGCGGGCTCCACGCTGGTTCCCAAGAAGGAGGACGAGCCCCTGCGGGACAACCGCGGGCTGCTTTACAGCGGGAATGCGCTGGTATCGGCCTATACGGAGAAAGACCAGTTCACCTTCATTGCCAACGGGCAGAATGTAGAGGCCTCCGAGGGCACCGTCTTCGTCCGGATAGAGGACGACGATTACGATTTGGAGGAACTGTCGTCCACTTTAATGGACCGGGGCCTTTCCACGGCCGCCCAGATAGGCGTTAACGCCAATACCTCCCGCATCAAGAACGTGGAGACCACCCTCGGGGCCAATTACAAATATGGGGACACGCAGACAGGTGCCCGCTCGGAACGCACTACTTATCAGGCCGATGGAGACCTGGTTTCCACCCGCGACAACAGCGGCCGGCGTTTTGAGAATTCCCTGGGCACCAATCTGGAATTCCAGAAGGAAAACGGCAAAGTGTGGTTCCACATACGCCCCTCCTTCAATTACTCGAAAACGGATGCCACCAGCACCGGCTCCTCGAAGACCTTCCGGGAGGGGCTGGAAATCAACAGCTCCGACCGCCTGCAGCACAGTCTGACCACGGGAAAGAACGCCGGTTTAGGGGCCGATGTTTCCATCCGGGAAATCGGTGGGAAAAAGGGCAGGAGCCTGCGCCTGGGAACCAACGTCAGTTACAAGACCAGTGCATCGGCCAGTGAAGAAAACTCTTCCCTCGTCTCCCCGGAAGGCATTGATTTGCGGGCTCTTACTTACGACGGTAATAGTCAGTCGTTCTCTAACAACGCGTCGCTTATGTATAACGAGCCCTTGGGTGAAAAATGGAGCGCCCGGTTTACGGCAGGCTACAGCTTTTCCAGGAGCGGCAATCTGCGGGATGCCTTTGACGCCGCCGGAAAGAACGATTACTATTCTTCCGTGAGCCGGAACAATTACTTCCGGCACGAGTACGGCGTGAATGTGCGGTATCATTTTACTAAGGAGACCTGGGCGGGCCTGGGAATGGAGGTGGCCGGAGTGCTCAACGAAACCTTCTCCAAGAGTTACGGCATAGAGGCGACGGCCGGAAAGGGAGAGTGGGACTGGCTCCTGATGCCCAGCGGCGTTTTCGTGCATTCCAAGGGGCACAGCCGCCTTTCGCTTTCTGCCAGCACGTCCACCAGCAAACCGTCCAACGGAAAAATGCTCCCCGTGCTCAACATTTCAGACCTTTCCCGCATGAGCGTGGGCAACGTGAACCTGAAAACCAGCACGCGAACCTTCCTCTTTGCCGACTGGACGCTGAACAATCCGGAAAAGTTCTCCAATCTCATGTTGTTTGCCTACGGAACCATTAACCTCAATACGGTAAGCAACGCCAACTGGTACGACGAAAACGGCATCCTGTACAGTATTCCGGTGAATGTGAAGAAGCCCGCCATAAACTATTCGATGTCGGTCAATTACACAACGCCCCTGGATTCCAAAAAGGTTTGGACCCTGAGCCTGAAGAGCTATTTTTCCTATTCCCGGGCAGCCAATTACCTGGCCCAGGGTGTTCTCCCGGGGCTGGACAAGGATGAGTTCAATTATTCGGAGTTTATGGACTCTTTCTGGGGAGATGCCAGTGGAAGCCGTTTTTACAGCGGCGAGAGTGGTTTTAAGGAAACCCTGACCCAAACCTACACCCCGGAGTTAGGGGCGAGCGTCCGGTATAACCTGGAGCGCTTTTCTCTCCAGGCCGGCGTGGATGGTTTCGGCAATATCGGCCGATATTCACAGGTGCAGGCCGCCAACTTGAACACCTTCAGCGCCCGTGTGTATGCCGAGGCTTCCTACACCACCAAGCACGAATTCGAGTTCCAGACCGATCTGGGATACAGGAAGTACTGGGGATATGCCCAGGGCTTCAACAAGCCGGAACTGCAGTGGAACGCCAGCATTTCCAAGAACATCGGCGCCTTCAACCTGAGCCTTCAGTTCAAGGACATCCTGAACCAGACGCGCAACCTGGACCACAACATTACGGCCAACTACCAGGAAGACACCTATCGTTTGGTGATGGGCCGGTTCTTCCTCTTCGGCGTCAAGTGGAACTTCGGCAAGATGAACGCCCAGCACAGCCGCCGGGCCCAGGATGCCACCTTCAACATGTTCTAGGCCGCTGATATGCTTTGATGAGTGACAATTAAAGACTACATTTGTAACATGAAAAAACTATTGATACTTCTTCTGGCGCTGGGCGCCGTCCAGCTCAATGCCCAGGATCTGGAGCTTTACAAACAGGTTGTTAAGGAGCTGAGCTCGGACAAATTCCAGGGCCGAGGCTATGCCAAGGACGGGGCCAACAAGGCCGGCAAATACCTTCAGAAAGAGTTTGAAAAGGCAGGGGTCAAGGACGTGACCGTGCAGCCTTTCACCATTGACATCAACACCTTCCCGGGCAAGATGGAACTGTCCGTAGATGGCCAGATACTTACCCCGGGCGTGGATTTCACCATGCGCGAGTACTCTCCGGGCATACGGGGAACCTTCCCGCTGTACTACGTGGACACGCTCAATTACAATTCGGAGAAAATCTTCCAGGACCTGGCCAAGCCGGAGAACAAGGACGCCTTCGTAGTGTGCGATTTCATGTTCTCGTACAAGCACAGGGCCGATTTTGCCCGCCTCCAGAAGAAGGACGGTGCCCCCAATGCCGGCATCCTTTTCACCTGGGACGAGCCCATGAAATTCTACAAGGCCTATGGCGAGAAAGTGGTGGACAAGCCCATCATCTGGGTGCCCCACCGCTTCCCCAGAGACGCCAAATCCCTATCGGCCGATATTGAAAACAAGTTCCTCAAGGACTTCGAACTCTTCAACGTGATTGCCAAGATCGAGGGCCGCGACCACAGCCAGTGCTATGTTTTCACCGCCCATTACGACCACCTGGGCAACCTGGGCAAGGACGTGTAATACGCCGGAGCCAACGACAACGCTTCCGGTACGGCCGCCGTGGTTACCCTGGCTGCCTACTTCGCCCAGCGCGTACCCCAGTACGACATGTATTTCATCGCTTTCTCCGGCGAAGACGCCAACCTGCGGGGTTCTACCTGGTTTGTGGAGCATCCCGTAGTGCCTCTGGAGCAGATCAAGTACCTGTTTAACATTGATATGATCGGGGACAACAACCCCGTTCAGTACTGCGAGGTGAGCGAGGAAGGCATGGCCGGCTTTGAGCTGTTTGAGGAAATCAACCAGGAAGAGCATTATTTCGAAGCCCTTAACCGGGGCGCCCTGGCGGCCAACAGCGATCACTATCCCTTTGCCGTCCGGCACGTCCCCTGCATCTTCCTGGAGAACGGGGAAGGAGACGCATTCAAGTACTATCATACCATCTATGACACTTACGAGAACGCCATCTTCACCAGCTACCCGCCGGTTTTCCGTCTTGTCCGTGATTTTATAGAGAATTACTAAACCGCTGGTTTACAATTTCTTCCGCCGCCGGGCATTCACTTGCCTGGCGGCGGAGTGCATTTGTCCACATTTTGTCCACATAAAAAGTTTAAAAAATATTTGCAAAACCAAAAAATTGACTTACCTTTGCGGTGTACTATTAAACTATTACACCAGAACATGAAGAAGTTAGTTGTTTTTGGAATGATGCTCATGACGGCTTTTACGCTTGCTGCCAAGGAAAAGAGCGATTGGAAAGGAAAAGTGGTAGACGAGAAAGGCGACCCCGTGGCCTACGCCAACGTCGCAGTCCTCTCCCGGGCCGATTCCACCATGGTATGCGGCGCCGTCACCGAGGAAGACGGTACCTTTAATATAATAACCACCGAAACCGACGGGATCATGATGGTCGCCATGCTGGGTTACCAGACGGTCTATTTCACGCCGGTAGACGGCATGGTCATCACCCTTCACGATGACACCGCCCTGCTGGAGGCCGCTTCCGTGCAGGCCATCATGCCCAAGACCAAACTCACCGGCGAGGGCCTGCAGACCAACATCCACGGCTCCGTGCTGGAGAACGTGGGTACGGCCCAGGACGTGCTGGCCAAGACGCCGGGCGTCATCAAGGGCCAGGACGGCAGCCTGGAGGTCGTCGGAAAGGGCACTCCGCTGGTGTATATCAACGGCCGTCGCATGACGGATGCGTCCGAATTGACCCGCCTGCAAAGTAATGAAATCCAGAGCGTTGAGGTTATCACCAACCCGGGCGCCCAGTACGATGCTTCCGTACGTGCCGTGGTGCGCATCAAGACCGTGCGTCGCCAGGGTGAGGGCTTCGGCCTCAATCTCAACGCGTCCGACGAGCAGTCGTTCCAGTGGGCCAAGGGCAACGATCCCTTCGGCGCCATCAATGTGAACTACCGTACCGGCGGCGTGGACATCTTCGGCGGTATCAACTATGCACACAATACCTTCCGTCAGTCCAGCGACCTGGTGAAGGATACATACGGCATCAACAAGCACATCCGCAACGACGGTGACCTCGTGGCCGAAAACATCAGCAACTCCCTATACGGAAACGCCGGTGTCAACTGGCAGATTGCCGACAACCACTTTGTGGGTGGAAAATTGGAGTGGGGCCGCCGCTTCAATCCCCAGAGCATGACCTTGGTGAACGACAATGTGTATGAAGACGGCGTGCTGGTGGACAAGCTCAGCACCACCTCTGTGGATGTGCTGGGCGACAAGCTTCCCTATAATCTGGGCGCCAATATCTACTACAATGGCCTCGTGGCCGGAAAACTGGGCATTGACATCAACCTGGATTACTATGGTAACCAGGATTCGGCCCAGACCACCTCTACGGAAAGCAGCGACATGACGCATGACGCTTCCATCCACTCCCTGAACGACAACGATTCCAAGCTGTACGCCGCCAAGGCCGTGCTCTCCTATCCCATCTGGATGGGCCAGCTGCAGGTGGGAACGGAAGAAACCTTCTCCCGCAGGCACGACAACTATTCCGTGGAGGGCATTCCCGTACCGTCCTCCAAAGCAACGGTGAAGGAAGACAATATCGCCGGTTTTGCCACTTACGGTGCCTATATTCCCAAGGTGGGCCAGTTCAGCGCCGGCCTGCGCTACGAGCATGTACACTACTCCTATTGGGACGAGATGAATCCCCTGGCTGCCGTTCAGCGCCGGTATTCCAACTGGTTCCCCTCCGTCTCCTACGCCAATGTCTTCGGTCCGGTGCAGCTCATGCTCAATTACAGCACCAAGACCACCCGGCCCAACTACGCCAACCTGTCCAGCGCCATCCGCTACAACAGCCGTTACATCTGGCAGAGCGGTAACGCCGAACTGCAGCCCAGCATCATGCACAACGTAAGCCTGGGTGCCGTGTACAAGTGGGTCACCGTCATGGTGGACTACACCCGCATGGACAACGCCATGATGACCTGGAGCGAACCCTACAACGACGAAGGCGTGGTGCTGGTGAAGCCCCGCAACATCGAAGAGCCTTTCCGTACCATGGCCGCCTATGTGAACCTGACGCCTACCATCGGCCCCTGGAATATCAATTATACCTTCGGCATTCAGCCTCAATGGCTTAGCATCACGGTGAAGGACCCTCGCGAGGCCAGCGGCAAGCGCGTGACCAGCTTCAACGGCAAGCCTCTCTTCTTTGCCCAGCTGTTCAACACCTTCACCGTCAAGGGTGGATGGCAGTTTGAATTGGGCGGCGTGCTGCACAGCCGGGGATATACCCAGAACCTGTATCTGAGAAACGTTTACTTCAATCTTAGCGCCGCCGTGCAGAAGACCCTGCTCAAGGACGGATCCCTGGTGCTCCGCCTGGAAGGTTCCGACCTCACCCGGAGCGGTCACTACAACGTGGACTCCGACTTCGGTAACCACACCATCGTGCAGACCAATATGATGGATACCCAGCGCATCAAGCTCTCTATCCGTTACAACTTCAACACCACCCAGAGCAAGTACCGCGGTACCGGTGCCGGCGCAGAGGCAAAAGCCAGAATGTAAGAAAAAGGGACAGACCTTCAGGCTTGTCCCTTTCTTATTTAACTACTTCTGTTAGAAGGAGTAATAGAGACCGAGAGAGAGGGCTCCCACGCCGGTGGTAGAGAACAGCAGCGTCTTGTCTATGGAATCATAAGCCAGGCGGCCGATATGACCCATCACATCCCAGTGGTCGCTTATTTCAAAGCTGATACCCGGTGCGACGTAGGGATTGTAGGAGAAACGGGATCCCCAGGTGAGTCCCACGCCGGCTTCCACGTAAAAGGACACGGGGCCGGAGCTCCAGAAGAAATACTCTGCATAGGGGGTTGCCGTAAAGGTGAAATTGTCACGGCCGGTAGTGGAGGCCAGGTTGAACGAGGAGCCGAAACACCAGTTGCCCCAGGTATAACCCACATCCGGAGTAAGGCCGATGTGGGTGACGGTGGTCTCTTGGAACTGGGTGCTCACATAGACGGAGCCGCCCACATAAAACTGGGCGTTGGCGGCATGTACAAACGCAAACAGGCTCACGATAGCCAGGATAACAGCTTTCTTCATAGCTTCTTAATAGTTTTTGCAAATATACATCTTAGCCTTTACAAGGCCAAATCTACCAGTACGATGGCGGCCATGGCCTCTACGATGACGGGGGTACGCAGGGCGAAGCATACGTCGTGACGGCCGGGAATTCCGGCCTTGGCTATGCTGGCCGTGGGTTTGAATGCCACGCGGAATACTACGGGATTGCCGTTGGTGATGCCGCCGTTCACGCCGCCGGCGTGGTTGGTCACGGGCGGCTGGGGGTGCTTGTGACGGCCACAGCAGTGGTGTTCGCCGCCCTCTTCGTGCTCCCCATGGCAGCAGTGGTGCTCTTCGCCCTCTTCGTGATGGCAGCCGCATTCATGGCCTTCTTCGTGCTCTCCATGGCAGCACTGATGCTCTTCTCCTTCGTGATGGTGGCAATGGTGCTCCGGGAAGGGGTCGTTGTGCTCGGAGCCCTTCATGGCGCTGGCGGCAAAGCCGTCACCAAACTCGACGCCCCTGACGCCGGGAATGGCAAAGACGGCATGGGAAATCTGGCTTTCAACGCTGTTCCAGAAGGGTTCACCCAGGCCGATGGGAAGCCCTTCCACGGTGCATTCCACTACGCCGCCCAGGGAATCTCCCTCGGCCTGTGCGGCCTTCAGCGCCTCCGGCCACTGACTGGCGTCGGAAAGGCCGCCTACGGCCACCAGCTTAGCGTTGAACTTGGCAAAATAGAGCATTTTCTTGGCGATGACGCCGGCTGCAACCACGCCCAGGGTCATCCGGCCGCTGAAATGGCCGCCTCCGCGGGGGTCGTTGAACCCGCCGAATTTGAGGTTCGCCGTGAAATCGGCGTGCCCCGGACGGGGATTCTTGCGGAATTGCTCGTAATCCTCGCTGCGGGTGTTTTCGTTCTTGAACAGGATGGTGAGCGGGGCGCCGGTGGTCTTGCCTTCGTAGACGCCGGAGACAATCTCGGGTTCATCGGCCTCCAAGCGCGGGGTAGTCCCCAGTGCGCCGGCCTTGCGGCGGGAGAGGTCCTGTACGAAATCGGCCTCGCTCAGCGGAATGCCGGGCAGGACACCGTCCACGGTTACGCCAATGCGCGGTCCGTGGGATTCGCCAAAAATGCTGACTCTGAATTTATTACCAAAGGTGTTCATGTTATTCTATTTTGAGATTCTCTCGCTTCGCTCGGAATGACATTTGTCATCCCTATGCCTCAGACCGAGCGTATCTCATTACATCAAACAATTCATTAAAGGTGGGGAAGGACTTGGCTACGCAGGTGACGTCGTCAATCTCTACGGGACTGTCGGCGCCCAGGGAGGCCACTTTGAGGGCCATTACCATGCGGTGGTCGGCGTGGGAGCGGAAGGATCCGCCGTGCAGCAGCTTTCCTTGCAGGATGCGCTGCGTAAGCCCCATTCCGAAGATAACCATCTCATCTTCTTCTATTTGGACGGGCACGCCCATCTGCTGGAGCATCTCCTCAATGGCGGCCGCGCGGTCGGTTTCTTTGTGGCGCAGGCGCTCTACGCCCAGCAGGTGGCTTTCGCCAGGGCAGAATGCCGCCAGCACCGCCACTATGGGGAAGAGGTCCGGACAGTTGTTGAGGTCTGTGTGGAAGGGACTCAGCGGCGCGCGGCGCACGTGGATGGGCCCGTCGGGGCTGTCCAGCTGCGACATGCTGGCACCTGCTTCCATAAGGATGTCCATGATGGAAATATCGGCCTGAAGGCTCTCTGTATCAAGTCCTTCTACCTCTACGTCTCCAAAGATGGCTCCGGCTACCAGGAAAGGAGCGGCGCTGGACCAGTCGGCCTCGATGGCAAAATCGGCTGCCTTGTAGCGCTGTCCGCCCTTGATGTGGAAGTTCACGCCCGTGCAAAGGCTCCAATCCTGCGTTTCAAGGAAGTCATCGTCGCCCTCCATCTCCGAACTCATGCGGATTCCGAACTTTTTGAGCACGTCTACGGTGATAAAAAGGTACGGAATGCTCCTGGGTTCATGGACATATAAGGCCGATTTTCCCTCACAAAGAGGAAGGGCCGCCAACAAGCCGCTCAAGAGCTGCGAACCACCCTTTCCGGAGACGTCTGCGCGGCCCGGAATGAGGGGTCCGGAAACCCTCAAAGGCAGGTAACAATCCTGTTTCCTCTGATTTTCCCCTTCCGGATACAAACGGACGCCAAAAGACGCCATAATATCGTGAGCACTGGTTAGAGGCCGGTTGAGAAGGGTTTTTTCTCCGGTGACCAGAACTTGTTCGTCTGAAATCACGGAGAGAAGCGGGATGACAAACCGGGTCAAAAAGCCGGATTCTCCACAGTGAATTTCGGACAAATGGAGGCTCTCTGGAGCTGTGCCAATTCCGTGTATAACAACGGTGTTACCCTCGATTTCTACCCCCGCTTTTAGCATTTTTGCGGCCTTAATGGCGCTTTCGTTGTCTCCGCAGGGTGTGTAACCCCTCAAATGAGACGTTCCTTCGGCCAGAGCGGCGGCAATAATGGCCCTCTGAGCAAAACTTTTGGAAGAAGGCATGGGGAGGGCCGAGGATTTTACAAAACGGAAACCGCCATACACGGCTTTCTGCATGGCTTCCATGCTCCACTGGCCCGGAGCGGTGGCCTCCTCTTCGCTGAGGCAGGCGTAGGTGAAAGGTGCGCCGCAGCGCAGGGCGTCCAGGCGCGAGGTGCGCCCGGCATCGCCCATACAGAAGGCTATCAGGGAGCCGGGAGCGGCGTCTTTGTAGAGGGCATGGACGGTGGTGTTATCGGCCTCTGACGTGGCTGTAGTAACGATTTTTACCACTTCGCCCCCAAAGTTGCGGGCCCTTTCCACCAGCGACTTAAGAACTTCCAGGGGCGGCGTTCCGTTGAAGTCGTGGTAGGAGCGGATGAGGACGGTTCCGTATTCCCGGCAGGCCTCGCGGATGCGGCGGCCCACCGCAGCGGGCGCCTCCATCTCCAGGTCGGCATATTTGGCGCCGGCCCGGATGGCCATTTCCAGCAGTTCCGGGGCCTGGGATTCCTCGCTCATGCGGCAAGTCGCTATGAGCGGAACGTCCGAATCCTGAAACAGTTGCTCTATCTCATCGTCTTCCAGGGCGCATCGGTCCAGACGGATTTCGGCCATCTCTACGCTTTCCAGAATCTTCTGAATTTCCTGGAAGTCCTTATTTTGAATGCTAACGCAAATCATCCATTGCCTCCTTTACGGTCATTTCCTGGATTACCACCCGGCCGGGTGCTTCTATGAGGATCCACTTGACGCGGCCCTCGGCGGCTTTCTTGTCTACCGCCATGGCGGCCGCCAGGTTTTCCAGCGGGTAAGGGCATCCGACAGGCAGGCCCACGGCTTCAAAATCGGCCCTTAACTTCTTTTCCAAGCCCTTCTGTGCCAGGCCGATACGCTCCGACAGCCGCGCTGCCAGGATCATTCCCATGGCCACGGCCTCGCCGTGATGGATGTCGTCCCCTCTTTTCTGCGCTTCGTGCTCAATGGCGTGGCCGAAGGTGTGCCCCAGGTTCAGTTTGGCGCGGATTCCGTGCTCCTGAGGGTCTTGGCTTACAATCTCGGCCTTGATGCGGGCAGCTTTGCTTATGAGGGTGGGCGTTACGCCTTTGAGGGCGGCTTCGTAGGCCTCGGCGTCTCCTATCAGGAAGGTTTTGAGCATTTCGGCCAGGCCGGCGCGATATTCCCGTGGCGGAAGGGTCTGCAGGACTTCAGCGCAAAGGAACGTGTATTCCGGCATGCGGAAGGCGCCCAGCATGTTCTTGTATCCGTCCAGATTAACTCCCGTTTTTCCGCCGATGGCAGCGTCCACCTGCGCCAGAAGCGTGGTGGGAAGGTTGGCGTACCGGATGCCGCGCTTGTAGATGGCGGCCGCAAAGCCGGTCATATCGGTGGTGATACCCCCGCCCACGGCCAGCAGGAAGGCGTTCCGGGAAGCTCCGGCCTCCAGCAGCCGCCGGCAAAGCCCCTGCACCGTCTCCAGAGTCTTCCGTTCCTCGGAAGTCTTCAGGCCGATGGCTGCTTTTGCCAGAGGAAGGTCCTTCAGCACAGCCTCGGCCACTCCGGCCACGTTTTCGTCATAAACGACATAGAGCTCCGGCTCTTCCCTCAGGAAGGCGGCGACATCGGCAATATGGGCGAGTCCCTTAATCATAGACTACAAAGATAAGGGAAAAAATCGGCAGTTACCAGTCTATTTCCACCTGTACGCCGTCCGGCTGGTTGGGGAAGCGCAGAAAACAGGTCTTGCTGGCATCGTCCCAGGTGGCCGAAGAGGCTTCTCCGTTTACCAAAACCGTCTTCGGAGGGGCTGGAAGCAGGATGCGCGTGGCGTTCCAGGTTCCAGCTGGTCCCTTGCAGGTATAAAAGAATTTGCTCTTGCCACGAGTTTCATCATAGGCCCGGCTGGCGGCGGCCAGGATCTGGGGGGCTTTCCCGGCCCGGGTCACATCATAAAAGAGGGCCTGCTGACCGGGAAGCACGGTTTTTTGGTGATAAACCGGCAGGGCGGGGTCGTAAAGGTCTATGAAGCAGCCTTCCATGGTAAAAGGCTCCCCGGCGACCTCGTCCATCACAGCCACGATGCGGTATGGCCCGCGTTCCAGGTATAGCCTATTGGTGGGACGGAACGTCTCTTTCAGGCTTTCCAGGGCATCCAGGAGCGTTTTTTCTCCATCGGCCTGCTTGACGAAAGTTTCCGGATCCTGCCTCAAAACGCACACCGTTCCCTTGCCGTACGGGTAAATTCCGGCCGGGGCGCCGGCGTTAATGCCCATTTGTTCAAATAAATGGTCGGCCGGGGCGGCGTAATGGTTGTCTCCGGTATTCCACCATTCCTGCACTTGCTGGTAGGGGTCACTGTCTGTGCCGCAGTAGAGGAGTTTGCCGCCGCGGCGCACCCAATCGGCCAAATACTTATGGGCCTCCGGATCCAGCGGCTTCATGTTGGAGTAGGTCATGAGCATCACGCCCACTCCCTCCAGGGCATTTTTATGCATAAGGTTCTCAATATGAACCATTCCCACCCGTTGTCCCCGTTTGAGAAGCGGCATGGCCAGGCCGAAGAAATCCGACAGGGTGGAATCCCGCTGGAACATCAGGGAATTGGCCATAAGCACGCTGTAATGGCTGGGCTGCGCGTTTTCCTTGGGCATCTGCTGCAGCGAATGGGTCATTACCTGCATCATGGTAGCATAATCGGCCGGAATCCTGGACTTTTCGGCCGATCCCGGACGCACGGGATACAGCTTTTCGTAAATGCGCGCCGGCCAGGGCATAATCTCATAATCGGCCACCTGCGGGTACTGGAGCTGGGCCGTGAAGGTGGCCTGGTAGTTCCGCTTGTAATCTTCCCAGTCGCGCACGCCGTCTTCGATAGGGTCCGTAAGGAACCAGAGAGCGCGACCGGTAGGGGCCGTCATGGAGGCCATGCAGCCGTATTCCAGGAAGGCGGTTTCGAACACGCGTTCCTTCCGTATACCATTATAATAATTAAGTACGCGCGAGGTGCCGGTCCACACCTGGGCAATATAACCGTCTACGCTTTCCAGCGAGGCCAGGGAGGCTTCCGGGCTCACAATCTGCCACTGCGTGTAATTGATAAGCGAGTGGGTGGGAACGTAACACTTAATGTCCCGACCCAGGCTCCGGCCATATTCTTTTGCGTATGTAAACGCCTCATCCAGAGCGCGGTAATACAGTTGATACTTGAGCTTGGACGTGAGGTAGGTGGCTTCCGGAGATTCGTGCTGCGGCCGCCATGGTGTGCCGTAATAGGCTTCCCACTCCCGCTTGAAGGCATCGGAATACCCGGCCGCTTTCCAAAACTCCGGCTCTTCCAGGAAGATGTGATCCACTCCCGCATCAATCACCCGCTTGATAATCTGCTCCTTGAAGTATTTCAGATAGTTTTCTGTGGGAACAATGTAGGGAACCATCTTCCCGTGCCAGAGGGTGTCTCCCCAGGCATTCACCTGGCCTTCGTCCAGATGGGTTTTCCCATCCCATGCGCCGGTAAAGTAGTCCTGGTAGCCGCCCCAGGCAATCCCGGTCATGAAATGCGTCTCGTAGCCCCGTTCCTGCCAGGAGTTAATGCGCTCTTCCAGCGTTCCGTTCACGCCGTAAACCATTACGGCATCGGCCCTTACGTCAATGGAAGGCCGCCAAGGCTGGCTGGACTGGAAGGTAGTTTTGACATTTTCCCGCACCGGCGTAGAACAGGCCGATAACAACAGAAGCAAAAAAGGAAGACAGCGTCTCATGGAAAGGGGATTTGCTGCAAGTTACTCATTTTAACGGCGTCAGACAAAAAAATTTTGCAGTTCACCGAATTTGGCGTATTTTTGCAGTCCGTCGTCAACGACGCCCCTGCCCGGATGGCGGAATTGGTAGACGCGCTGGACTCAAAATCCTGTGATAGCAATATCGTGCGGGTTCGATTCCCGCTCTGGGCACAATTGGGTTTTGTATAATGCTGAAAATCAGCACTAAACAAAACCCAATTTTTTTATATCCCCAAAGTTGGTCACCTTTTGGACACTTTGAGACAGTTTTCGGCAGGTGCCGCCTGCGGAATTATCTCCTTTCATGGATTGTATGGAGGAAAGGGACGTCAGATGCCCTTTTCTTTTTTCAGTATTATGTTTGAATTATTATGAAATATTCTTAGTTTCGCGGAAAATAGAATTGCTTATGAAAACGACGACTGTAGCATTAGGGCCACACTTTGAGGATTTTATACAAGCCAGCATCCTTTCCGGCAGATACAACAATGCCAGCGAGGTGGTTCGGTCTGGTCTTCGACTCCTTGAAGATCAGGAATACGCCTCACGTCTTGCTGCACTTCGTTATGCTATTGACGAGGGGGAGGCCAGCGGTGATTATGAGGATTTTGACCCGGTGGCGAATTTAGCTGAGCTTAATGCCAGGCGAAATGGGTAAACCGGAGAACCTGGGGCGGCATTATGATGATGTAAGACCTGCCGTTAAAGGTTATCCCTCTGGTAAGCATATTATCTTCTTCAGGAAACTTCAAGACGGACGGGTGCGAATCATTCGCATCCTGCATGAGAGAATGGACTTCAAACGTCACCTATAAGTTTTTGAGGACTGAGTCACACTTTCCGCAAAATAAAAAAGCCCCGCTTGAGCTACATAAACCGCCTTGGTGGAACCAGGGCCTTCGCTCCCGAGTAGGACTTTTTTCTGATGAAGTATGCGAACTTTTTCCGAATCCTGCAACTTATTTATTGTGTTTCGCCAGTCCCCCTTCGAAACAGAGCTCCTTCTGCTCATTACTCTTATTTGCACGGGAAATCCCTCTGGTGGTATCACTTCCCGACAACCCGGATTCGGCCCGTGTCGGGATTTATGAAGCATTATTCGATATCGGCCGTGAGCTTGCGAAGGAGGCCATCATAATGGCCGAGTTGGATATCCTTGATTATGCCTTCCGGATCGACCAGGACGAAGACGGGAATGCCGTTCTGATTATAGGCCCTGATGCTTCCCGCTTGTCCCATCGGGTCTCGCCAGTTGGTCCAGGTAATCCGGTGTAGTTCAGAGGCCTCTTTCCACCCTTCTTCACCATCAACGCTTATACTCACCAGCTGTAGGTTTTTGCCACCGATTTCATTGGAAAGCTGGCGCAGCTCCTTGGCCGCTCCTACGCACGGGCCACATCCCAGACTCCAGAAATCCAGCAATAGCCATTTGCCGCGAAGCTCGGAAAGATAATGCTTGCCTCCATCGGCATCGACATATTCATAACCCGGCACAGTGTCACCGACGGAGACCTTTGTTACTTGCTGCAGGTAACTGAGAATCTCCTTTCCCTGACGAGTTTGTTTCTGCTCTTCTGTCAGCCGATTCGCCAATCTGGTCACCGTTTCACGGTACTTCGGGAAGTCTTTGTAGCCGGAAGAAACAAAACTGGCAATAGAGCAGAGTTCAGTAAGGGCATACTCACCAAAAGGCTCCGTTTCCATTATCTCCAGTTTCTGCTCCGTGAGCAGCATGCCAACACTGTCTGTTGCCGCCATGTTTTCTGTCATCTTCCTCTTCAGTGATTCCTTATATGTGCGAGTTGTATCACTACCATAGGAATAATCGTTGAGCAAGGCATAATATTCTATGAATAAATCTTGACTCCTTTTCCAATCCTCCTGGGACATTTTGGATATAAAGCGCTGCCTAAGTTTCTGGTCCTTTACCGGGCTGGAGACCTTGGCAATGGGCAGATACTTGCCTTCTCCTTTTATACGGACAAGTGCGCCGGGCTCCAAATAAAGGTCAGGGCCATGACCAAGCATATCGTATGCGCCGATGTCTTTATGGATCCGCATCAAACTGAGGGCATAGCGTTTCTCTCCTGAAAGTGAATCCAGACGGAAGTAGAAATGTCCATCCCTAAGCGTGTCTGTCAAAATGCTCATCCCGGCTGGCCCATCATAGTGAACAAGATAAACAGTTATGCTGTCATCCGGGGCGAATCCGCTCAAGTCTCCCATAATTACCGCGCCGCTTAGGGGCACATCTGAACAAGCCGCACAAAAGACAAAGCATCCTGCAATTGCCAGAAATAGACCAAGACGTTTCATAAAGGCCGAATTAACTCATTAAAAATGAATGCAAATACTATGCCTTTTCCAACACAAATCTCACCGCCATTTTACCACAAATGTTACCGCCAAATTGCCGCAAATCTTACCGTCAATTTTTGCGGGAATATTTGGTAGAGTGCTGTAAAATGCCTAAATTGCGCCAGAATTAAACAGCGCAATTATGGACTACTTAAAGAGAGTCATTGATGACCAGTTGCAAGACTACCTGGACGCCTTCGGAGCCGTCAATATAGAAGGCCCCAAATGGTGTGGAAAAACCACTTCGGCAAAGCAGAAAGCAGCCAGCATCATTGAATTGCAGGACACCGATAAACGGGATGAATACCTGGCAACAGCTCTCACCAAAGCATCGCTCCTGCTGGAAGGTAAAACGCCCCGACTGATTGACGAATGGCAGGACGCGCCCACTCTATGGGATGCCGTCCGTGTAGCCTGCGACCGCCGGCAGAAACCCTCGCAGTTCATCCTCACCGGATCAGCTGCGGCCGACACGGACGAGACCGCCCACACTGGCACCGGTCGTATCGCGGACCTCACGATGTACCCCATGAGCCTGTACGAATCCGGAGAGTCCACCGGAGACATCTCCCTGGAGGCCCTTTTTGACAATCCCAAGACGGACCTGGGTGCCCGCTCGAAGATGAGCGTAGAAGACCTTATCTTCGCGGCATGCCGTGGCGGCTGGCCTGCAGCTCTGCAACCCAAAACCGAGCGCGGTAAACTCCTCGTAGCCAAGAATTACGTCAAGACCGTCTGCGACAAAGACATCTCCAAGGCCGCCAAGGAAAAACTCGACCCCAAGATTGCCCGGGCCATCCTTCGCTCCTATGCCCGCAACGTTTCCACCATGGTGGACAAATCCACCATCCTTGCCGATGTCACCGCCAACAACGATTCCCTCTCCCGCAGCACCTTCGACAAATACGTAGCTGCGTTGGAGAAACTCTTCGTCATCCAGGACATCGGTGCCTGGAATCCTTCCATCCGTTCCAAGACCGCCATCCGCAGCGGTGAGAAGCGCAGTTTCTGCGACCCCTCCGTTGCCGTGGCCTCCCTGGGCCTCGGCCCGGGCCAGCTACTCACCCAGTTCAAGACATTCGGATTCATCTTCGAATGTATGTGCGTGAGGGACCTCAAGGTCTATTCCGCCCCGCTCGACGGCGAGATCTCCCACTACCGTGACCGCTACGGCCTGGAGGCCGACATTGTCCTGCACCTGGAAGACGGCCGTTACGCACTCATAGAATGCAAATTGGGCAGCGCCGAGATAGATGATGGTGCGGGGCACCTCAAAGAACTGGTGGGCCTCATTCGTAAACACAACGAAGAAGAGAAACAAGTTCCCCTTCGCGAACCGGACCTCCTCATGGTCATCACCGGCGGCGAGTACGCCTATACTCGCCCCGACGGCGTCCACGTCATTCCCTTGGCTTGTCTGAAGGGTTAATCATAGCAAACTTAATCCTCACCACCACCTCCCGAGGCCGCAAATGCGTCAATGTGTAGGACTGCAAAGTGGAGGACACGCGGATGCGCTCATAGCGGGAGATTCCTGCGAGGTTCCGCCCGTAGCTGCAAAATGCAGGGCCGTGATGTTCTCCCACATCATCTCCTGCGTCCCAGCCGAAAAAACGCCGCAAAGCACAAAAACGGTCAAAAACGTGATACTAAAACGTGTCATGAGGCGTTCCATTATTTGAAGTAGGTGACTTTCACATCTGAGAAAACGTTCTCACGGTCACGGCTGAAGAAGGTGAAGGTACCCAGTTCGCGGCCGGTGAGGATATCCATCAGGTAATAGGTTTTTCCCTTGCGCGCCCAGAATTGGTCATTGGTGGGCCAGCCATAGAATTTGGCGTGCATGAATTCGTCGTACCGTTTGGGCGTGAGGATGTTACAGTATTCGTCCATAACGGTAAAGCCTTCGCCGGGAATGCGCACGATGAGCCGGTGTTCATCCGGCCCGTCCCCCATTTCAATCCGGGCATAATCCAGCTTGGTGTCCGTAGCCTTTTTGCCGCTGGGCAGGAACAGCACCACGTCAAATGTCCCGTCCGATGCCGTGCCGGAAACTTGTCTGTATCCAATGATAAAACGCAAGAATTCTCCAGTATTGGAATTCCAGCTGGAACTGAAGTCCTGATACTCGAATGGAATGATTATTTCACCCTTGCCATTCATCACGCCCCAGGCGTTGGCACGAGGCGTGACAGCGTCAAACGATTCCGCCTCTGTAAAGGGCTGTTCCCGTACGGCCACCAGACGGTTCATATACTGCAAGTCGGCCCCCACGAACATGCGTCCGCCAACGGCATGGCGACAGATAGCCTTACGAAGGCCTTCCGGGGTCAGTTTTTTCCCGGTCTCCACTTTCTGGCGGAACTCTTCATCGGCCAGGGGTATCCAGTCCGGATTGTCCTTGGCTTCCTGATACAACAGATACGTATTAATCCTGTCATTCAGATCCTGCCACTCCTGGCTGTAATAATAATTCTCCGTGAAAACGGCCTTGCACGCCGGGCTCCACGCATCCTTGGGGAACAAGTCCCGGGCATCGTAAATCACCAACGTCTGGGCCTGCGCTGGAAGAATGCCGCAAAACGCAATAACGGTCAACAAAAAGTAACGGAGCTTCATTGCACAATTTTTTTATAGTGTTTGAGGGCCAGGGTGGCGTAGCAGTAGCGGCGGGTGCGTTTGGAGGGGATGAGGGCGTAGTGGAAATGCTTTTCGCGCGCGTGTTCGCGAAGGGCCGAAAGGTCCCCGTAGCCGGGGGCGGCCCATACCACGCCGCGGTTGTAGGCGGTGGCGGCCAGGCGCACCTGGTCATAGACAGGAAGCGTTTCCAGGCCGTCCTGGGTATGTTCTCCCTTCTTGTTCACAGAGCCGTATGTAGCATAGAGAAGCCGTAGGAAAACGCCCACATAAATCACCTGCCACTCCTCTTTCTGCAAACGGGATATGCGGATGCGGCGCGCGGTGACCGTGTCACCCGTGTCGAACCACAGTTCGTACTGCCGGGCCAGGCCGCTGCGCATCCAGGCCTTTTCCATCGCCTCAACAAAAGAGGGCTTCATCTGGAAAATGCCGATGGAAAAATCCGGTCCGCCGCCCGTGGTAATGTAGGTGCCGTAATTGGCAGCCGTTTCCATCACATCCTGCAGCCGGGAATAACGCTCCATCTCCGGCCAGACCACAGCTTCGGCTATCTGGGGATCCACGTCGAAGGAACGCCAGACATCATACCAGGCAGCGCCCCCGGAAGAGGGCGCTGTCAGTATAGTCCAAGCCAGTATTAGAACTTGT
>JAFPGC010000041.1 GCA_017423025.1 Bacteroidales bacterium | reverse complement strand
GTTTTAGTCAAATTTTACTACCGTCACGCCCGAGCCTCCCAGTTGGATGTGCTCGTCTGCGGCGGAGCTCACGCCAGGAACGGTGCGCACGTACTTTTGGATTTCCTCGCGCAACGCGCCTGTTCCCTTACCATGCAAAATTCGCACCGAAGGGACACCTAACATGATGGCATCGTCAATATATCGCATCACTATCTCGATGGCGTCGTTCACCCGCTCGCCCCGGACGTCCAGTTCCAGCTTGAAGTTGGCCTTTCTTTCGCTGATGCCGGTATCATACACCTGACGGGGTTTCTCGGCCGCTTTTCCGGCCACGGCCTTGTACTCGTTGGCCGTAATGCGCTCCACGCGGTCCAGCGGAAGCTTGGTGGTAATGCTGCCCACAATCACGCTCACGGCCTTGGTGCTTACCTTGGAAACTTCCCCCACCATGCCGTTGTCCTTGATGCGGACCTTCTCCCCTACCTTGAGCGGGGCGTTGCGGAAAGCGGCCATCTTTTTCTCTTCCAGCTCCCGCTGCTCTATCTGCTGGAGGGTTTCGCCGTCGGCCCGGCGTTTTTTGCGCACCTGCTCGCGTTCCTTGCGCTCCTTGACGGTCTGGAGCTTGCGGTCTATGTAGGCATCTCGGCGGCCCCGGCCCTCGGCCAGCGCTCCCAGGAATCCCTGGAGCTCGGCACGGGCCTCCCTGGTCTCTTCCTTGGCGGCCTGCGCTTCCTTGATGGTGCGGATGGTGGTCTCCACCTGTTTGTTGGCGTCCTTCACTATCTTGCGGGCCTCTTCCCTGGCTTCCTCCAGGATGACGCGGCGCATCTCCTTGATGTCTTCCAGCTCTTTTTCGTAGCGGTCGGTCAGACCCTCGAGGGTCTTGTCCGTGGCCCGGATGCGGGTGAGTTTCTCGTCCAGCTGGCGGCGGCTCCTGGCAATCTTGCGAAGGTTGCGCTCTATGCCCACGAACTGCTCACCGGCGCGTTCCTCGGCATCGTGGACGATGCTTTCCGGCATGCCCATCTTGCGGGCCAGTTCGAAGGCGAAAGAGGAACCGGGAAGTCCCTGTTCCAGCACGAAGAGCGGTGCCACCGTGGCGGCATCGAACTGCATGGCTCCGTTCACCACGCCGGTCTCGGCGCCCGAGGCGTAGAGCTTCAGGTTGGTATAATGGGTGGTGATAACACCATAGGCTCCGCGGTTGTCCAGCTCGTGCAGGATGGCCTCGGCAATGGCGCCGCCGGCGGCCGGTTCGGTTCCCGAGCCGAACTCATCGATGAGGATGAGCGTACGGGAATCGGCCACGGCCAGCATGGCCTTCATGTCGGTAAGGAAAGAACTATAGGTGGAAAGGTCGTTTTCCAGGGACTGGTCGTCTCCAATGGAAACCATAATACGATCAAAGACAGGCAGTTCCGAAGTTTCAGAGGTGGGAATGAGCATGCCCCACTGGAACATGTACTGCAGCAGGCCCACCGTCTTGAGGCATACGCTCTTGCCTCCGGCGTTGGGACCGGAAATGAGCAGGATGCGCTTCTGAGGAGTAAGGGTTACCGTAAGCGGAACTATGGACTTCTTCTCCTTGCGGAGGCTCTTTTCCAGCAGCGGATGACGGGCTTTGCGAAGGCGCAGATCGCCATCGGTGGACAGTACCGGCATGCCGGCTATGTAGTCCAGGGCCACATAGGCCTTGGCCATGATGAAATCCAGCTCTCCCACGAACGTGGCACCGGCGAGCAGCTCGGGCACGAAGGGACGCAGGAATTCGGCGAATTCGTAGAGAATGCGGGCAATCTCGCGGGTCTCGGCAAAATGGAGTTCGGAAATCTCGTTCTGGAGGGCCACTACCTCGGCGGGCTCCATGAACGTGGTCTTTCCGGTAGCACTCTCGTCGTACACAAAGCCCTGGAAAGCACGTTTTTTGGCCGATGCCACCGGAATGAGCATCTTGCCGTCGCGGATGGAGACGCTGGCATCGGCATCCACCAGCCCTTCCTGCTGGGCCTGCCGGAGAATGGCGTTCATGCGGCGGGAGATGTTGATTTCCTTGTCCTTGATGCTGCGACGGATCTTGTAAAGCTCGTCGGAGGCGGTGTCCTTGATCTCTCCGTGCCGGTCCAGGATGGAATCGATGCGGCTGATTACCTCGGCCGGGGCGCTGATACCCGAAGCCATGTGCTGAAGGTTGGGATAGATACCCTCCTTCACCGTATGGAAGAAATGCAGCGTCCGGCGCAGGGTGTCCAGCAGGGTGCGCAATTTGCCCAGGGACAGCAGATCGATGGACGCATTATGCTGGCCGATGGGCTCCAGGAACGAGATGGCGTCAATATAGCCGGACGTGGGGAAATTCTCCTCGAACATGAGGATGAGGCGCATCTCGTCGGTGACCAGGTGGCGGCGGTGGATCTGCACGCCGTCCGTGCAGAATTCTTCCTCCTCTACCCGGGTGGCGGCGTATTCCGTAGAACAGCGGGCCGCAATAGCCGCCCGCACCTTGTCAAATCCCAGTTTTGCTTCCAGCCTCGCGTCCATCCGTATCTATTCCTCCTTGGTCATCAGGGAGCCCAGCAGTTGGCGGAGCTCCTTCATATCCTGCACGGTGTGGATCTCACCTCCGCGCACAAAACTTACATTACCCGTTTCTTCGGAAACCACCAGGATGTCGGCGTCCGTGTCCTCGCTGAGGCCGAGGGCCGCGCGGTGCCGCATGCCGTAATGCGCGGGAATGTCCGTGCGGTTGGTCATGGGCAGCTGGCAGCGGGCCGCAGCGATATGGTCTCCCACTATGATCATGGCTCCGTCGTGCAGAGGAGAATTCTTGAAAAAGATGTTCATGATCAGACGCCGGTTGATATCGGCCTCAAAACGGTCTCCCGTATCCATGTATTCCTCCAGGGAGGACTTGTGCTGGATCACGATGAGGGCTCCGGTCTTTTCGGCCGACATGGCGCGGATGGCTTCTCCCAGCTCTTCGGCGCTGTGGCCGCCCATGGTCTCTTCCTTGATGCCCAGCAGGCGGTTGAACAGCTGGCCGCTGCGGCGGGCGATACCCGACTGCACGGCAAAGCGGTTGAGCATGTGACGGATTTCCGGTTGGAAAAGGATGATGACCGCCAGTACACCCACATCCAGCAGAGCACCCAGCAGGGCCGACATCATTCGCATGTTCAGCGCATTCACCACGGCCTGCAGAATGAGCAGGAAGGTGAGGACCAGCACAATATTGAGCACGGTGGAATCTCCCCGGAGGCTGCGGATCAGGAGATAGATGATGGCGGCCACCATCAGGATGTCCAAGATATCCGCCCAGCCGAAGCTGAGGAATCCGAATATGCCCAATACCTTAATCATAGCTTACAAAGATAAGCAAAAATCTTAATATAAGAGGCGGACGGGGCCCAGGAGGCCGGAGTTGCGCAGCGGGCTTTCCGGCTCGGGACCGGCTATGGTCCACGTCTTTCGCTGGTCTTCGGGCTGGTTGGCATCGTAGGCCAGACGGTTGAACCAGGTGCTGGTAACGGCTACGCGAAGGACGTTGCGGCCAGGCCTGGCATTAACGGCGAGCCGATAGGGATGGGCCCAGAGCACGCCTGCGGGTTCCCCGTTCAGCGACACATCGGCAATCATGTCCACCTCTCCCAAATCCAAAACATATTCCTTGGCCTCCGGGCTGTCAAAGGTGGTTTCATACACCGCTGTGCCGGAAAACGCCTGCCCCTCCAGGCCCAGGGGAAGGTCTTTCCAGGGTTCCAGGCGGAACAGCTCGTGCTGACCCGTCGGAGCTCCCCACCCTTGAGGGAACTGGATTTTCCAGGCGGTGAGGGGAATCTCATTCTCTCCAGACTGCCGGGGCGCCGGATTCTTGGGATAGGTGTGTTCCTGGAACACCACGAAACAGTTGCCGGCACGCTCCAAATCCAGTTGCACGCAGGAATACTCCCCGTCCTGCTGCACAGGAATGCCGTATACGGCTCCCGTCACGGCATCCCAAATCTCTGCCGTTCCCTGCGCCTTGAGTTTCACCGCCCCGTGGAAATCCTTCCCGGTGGGGGCGGTAATGTAGAACCACTGGGCCCCGGCGGTCTTCCGCTGGGTCCAGAGGATGTCTTCATCGGCCTGAACGTTGGGGCTGAGTCCTTGGGCCTGCAGGCTTTGGGCCGATATTTCGGACCCTATCAGCACCCGGGCACCCTGGCTCATGAGTTCCAGGATCCGGTGGCAGCTCTTCTGTCCCAGGCGATCGTATTCGGGAACCCACAGCACTTCGTACGCCTGTCCGTCGGGGGTGACCAGGCGGCCGTCCTTCACGCTGATGCGGTTGAACAGCACGTCGGGATTGCAGTAATCGTATTTGTAACCTTTCGGGAAGGGATACTTCTGGTCCGGCTTGTGGCATACTTCGTCGCCAATATACCAGAGCACGTCCACCACCGGCAGACCGCGCTCCAGCAGATAACTGGTACGGGCCAGGTACTGCGTAAAGTACGGCATATACTTCCACCAGGTCTGGCCCCGGAGGAAGGGCGTTCCAATCTTGTTTCCGAAGCTGGTGCCCGGCGGCAGGAAGTTCACTTGCGGATTGTGGGTATAAGTATGGAAGACATTGTGCGTGACGCCTTCCGTCATATTCAGATTGGCTACCTCTTTGAGCAATTCCCAGTGCTCGTCCCAGGTGAGTTCGAAACTGGTGAAACTCTCCGCCGCCACGCGCCGCTTGCCGTAGATATGGGCGGCCGATGCCGTGGGCTTGATGGGTTTGAAATTAAGGTCTCCCACAAAACCCTCGGTGATGGGTTGCCAGAATTCCGTCATGGGGACGTCGGCATATTTGTAGTACTCCATGAGGTCCATGGCCACCACGTCGCCTCCGGCGGTCTCGTACTGCACCTGGAGGCCCTTTTCGTGGGCCAGGTCCGTCATGCGCTGGAAGAAGTTCTGGTTGTAGAGGTCGCTCTTGACGCGGCGCCAGTCGTTGAGGAATTTGACCGTGGTTTCCTGGTTCACCATCACATAGCCGGCCAGGGCGGGCATCCATTCCCGGAGGCCATAGCCCATGCGGGTGAGGAATTCCTCCTCCATCCGTCCGGTCCAAGTCTGGTTGTTGCACTCCCAGCTGTCCATGAGCATGCCGTTGGCCTGGCCCTCCAGCGGCCCCTCCTGCAAACGGCCCACATAATTGGCAAACTGCACTTCAGCACCTCTGGGGTCCAGTTTGTTGCACTCCCAGCCCGTAGCTTCGGCCGGAGCAGGACCGTTGCGGCGCCCGGCGTTCACGTGGCCGAATCTCAGGACGGTCCAGCCGCCCTTTCCCCTGGGCGCCGTCCATTTCAAATGGCCCTTGGCATCCATAAGGGCGGTCAGGTCCAGAACATCGGACCTTTGCACAAAGGCTTCCCGGCTCTGGCGGGTGAATTCCTGGTATTTCTCCTTGGCGCGGAGCGTGCTGCCCGACTCGGCCTGCCAGTCGTTTTTGCGGGCGGCCGATGAGAAGCGCACGAACGCCACGTGAATGTCGTGCTCGTTGGAAAGGGTGAACTCCATCTTCTGTGCCCGGGCCTCGTTGACCGCCAGGGACAGGGGCTGGTTGTCCTCCCAGCTGCCCATCGGAAGGCAGGTATGCAACACGGTTTCCCGCTTGCCGTCGGCTCCGATGGCCACCAACGTGAGCTCCAGGCCGGGGGTGTTTACGAAAGCACGGCCAAAGCTTTCCAGGCTGGGCAGCTCCAGCGTGCGCACCACGGCGCCTTCCGGCAGGGTGAACGTGACTTTATGCGTGGTTCCGGCCTTGGCATCCAGGGATTTCCCCTCTTTCAGCAGGGCGGCCCAATCGGCCTCGTCAGACACTACATCCTTGATTTCCAGGGGCTTTCCCGTGTCTCCCAGAGGGGTGGGAAAGGCCAGTACGCAGACATCCCGGTAATCCCTCCATTCTTCTTCCGAAGGCTCTCCCTTGGGAAGCGGGTCCTTCCATCGGCCCCCTTCCGGAAGGTCCGTACGGCTCCAGACCAGGTCTCTCATGGCATCTTCGGGCTTGATCCAGGGACCGCCGGCCATGGCCCAGCCGGGACAGGTCTGGATGGTAAGCCTCAACCCCAGGCTGCGGGCCTTCTGGCCCAGGTACGCCACCATATCGTCCCAATCCTTGGAAAGCGGCACCACCGGGGTTTCCACGCCCGGCCATCGGCCTCCGAATGCGCCGTGAAACCACTGGATGCCGGAGATTCCGGCCGCCGCGATGGCCTCCAGGTCGGCGTCTATGCCCTCACGGGACACGTTGTCCCCTATGAAGTGGAACCACGTCTCGGGCCAGAACACCTTGGGCGGGGTCTGGAAGTTCTTTTCATCCTGGAGTCCGAAAGGTGCATCCAGCAGTTCCGGCGAAGCCTGGATATCGGCCACCTGGGCCCTGGCAACGCCAAAGGCCAGCACGCCGGCAAAGAGAAGGAGGGTGCGTTTCATGGTTGTAAGTCTGTGTTCTTTACAAACATAATCATTTTTGCCCGTTTTTCCACGGGATTCCTTATATTTGTACATAAACACATCGTTATGAAGAGATTACTTTCCGCCCTCTGCCTGCTGCTTTTTGCCGCAGCCGCCCTGGCCCAGAATCCCGTCGCCCAGCCTTCTTCCCAAGTCGTGGTGGGAAACGCCCGCTTCACCGTCCTCACCGACCGCCTCGTCCGGATGGAATGGAGCGAACAGGGACAGTTTGAAGACCGCGCCACCCTGGCCATCGTGAACCGAGAACTGCCGGTGCCGGCCTTTAGCGTCTCCCGCACCGGAGAATGGCTGCTCATCAAAACCAAGGCCCTCACGCTGCAGTATAAGTCCGACGGAAAACCTTTCTCCCAGGACAACCTGCAGGTGCAGTTCCGCCTGAACGGAAAAACGCAGAAATGGTTCCCGGGCAAGGCCGCAAGCGGTAATCTCATGGGCACCGCCCGCACCCTGGACGGATGCGAAGGACCCCAGAAGATCAACTTTGGAGACCCCATGGAAACGGGCATCCTTTCCCGCGACGGCTGGGCCCTGGTGGACGAGAGCCGGCGGCACATTTTTGTGAAAGATTCCAGCGACTGGGGAGAATGGGTGGCCGCGCGCCCGGAAGGTGAGGTGCAGGACTGGTACCTCTTCGCCTACGGTCACGATTACAAGGCCGCCCTGGCCGATTATGCCCGGGTAGCCGGCCGCATCCCCCTGCCTCCCAAATTCGTGTTTGGCTATTGGTGGAGCCGCTACTGGGCGTACACGGATAAGGAATTCCTGGCCCTGGGCCGCGAGTTCCGGGAAAGGAAACTCCCCATTGACGTGATGGTAATCGATATGGACTGGCACCATACCTGGCCCCATGCTTCCCGCGAGGAACACGACCAGGGCGTGGGCTGGACCGGCTACAGTTGGAACCGGGACCTGATTGCCCAGCCGGAGGCCTTCCTCTCCCAGGTGCACGGCCTCAAGCTCAAGACCTCCCTCAACCTCCATCCGGCCGGCGGCATGAGCCCGCGTGAGACCCAGTACCCGGACTTCCGGGCCGATTACCTCTCCCGCACCCAGGACTACGACGGTCCCGAGGGCTATCAGCTTCCGGACGGAAACGCCGCCCGCATTCCCTTCCGCATCTCCCAGCGTGCCTGGACCGACGCCTATTTCAACTCCGTCATCCATCCCCTGGAGAAGGAGGGCGTAGACTTCTGGTGGCTGGACTGGCAGCAGTGGCGGGAAAGCCAGTATCTGCCGGACCTCAGCGTCACCTTCTGGCTCAACCACACCTTCTTCAACGACAAGGTGCGGCGCAGCCGGGGCCTGGCGCCGGACCAGGCACCCCGTCCCATGATTTACCACCGCTGGGGCGGCCTGGGCAGCCACCGCTACCAGCTGGGCTTCTCGGGTGACACCAAGATCAAATGGGAAGTGCTCGGTTATCTTCCGGAATTCACCGCCACGGCCTCCAACGTGCTTTACGGCTACTGGGGCCACGACCTGGGCGGCCACATGCAGGACACCGACGTCCCCACCGAGCCGGAACTTTTCACCCGCTGGCTGCAGTACGGCGTTTTCTCCCCCATCTTCAAGACGCACAGCACCTCATCGGCCATCCTGGAACGCCGCATCTGGATGTTCCCGGAGCATTATGAATATATGAAGGCGGCCCTGGAGCTGCGCTACGCCCTTACCCCTTATATCTATGACATGGCCCGCCAGGCCTACGACACCGGCATCTCCCTCTGCCGTCCCCTCTATTACGAATATCCGGAAAAGGAGGAAGCCTACACCTGGAAGCAGGAGTACTTCTTCGGGGACAACATCCTTGCTGCCACCATCTGTGAGTCCGTGGGGGCCGATGGGCAGGCCCGCCGCGACGTCTGGCTCCCCGCCGGCAACGACTGGTATGACATGGCCCATCACCGGATGCTGAAGGGCGGCACCGTCCAGAAACTCACCTACGGCATAGACCAGAACGCCTGGTTCGTGAAGGCCGGCTCCATCCTGCCCCTGGCCCGCGAAGGCATCCAGGACCTCCAGACCCCGTCCAACGAATACCGTATCTACGTGGCTCCCGGCAAGGGCCGCAGCCGCTACGTGCACTATGAGGACGACGGCGAAAGCCAGGCCTATCCGGAGCAGTATGCCACCACCCTCATTGAGAAAAACGCCACGGGAAGCGGCTGCACGGTGGTTGTCTCCCCTCGCGAGGGCTCGTTCAAAGGTATGTCTGAGACCCGCAAGCTCTCCCTGGTTCTGGGCGGCGTCTCCCGTTGCCCCAAGGCCAGCCTTAATGGCGCGGCCCTTGGTTGCACCTACGACGAAAACACCCGCGAGGCATGCGTCTTCCTTCCGGAAACATCGGCCTCTGAAAACTTGAAAGTGGTGGTGACCTGGTAATTCCCGGCACCTTGGAATCCCATTTTTAACCCTCCCGTAAAACTTTTTTCTGCGGGAGGTTATTTTTCTGCAACAAATCCTATTTTTGCACGTCTAATAGATAGAAAGTGAAAAAATGACACGGCAAGAGATCACAGCATTCTACGAGCAGTACCACCGGCGCCTGTACAATACGGCCTGGCGGATTCTCCAGAATTCTGACGATGCCGAGGAAGTGATGCAGGACACCCTCCTTAAATATATAGGCCGAAAGGACTCCGCCTCGCTTTCCGCCCCCCAGATAAGCGCGTGGCTTTCCAGGACTTGCGTCCGGGCCTCCATAGACCGCCTGCGCGAGAGAAAAAGAAGGGCCGATTTCCTGGAACTCTATGCCGTGGACGAAACCGAGGTGGAAGAGGCCGATATGCCCGTGGAGGGAATGGATGTTCCCACGGTGCTGAAGGCCATGGAGGGGTTGGAAGAACCCTATCGGCTCATCCTGAACCTGGTGCTGCTGGAGGGCTTGGATTATGAGGAGATTTCCGCTTTCACCGGCAAAAAAGAAGTTACCATCCGCTCCATCTATTCAAGAGGACGCGTAAAACTGATAGAACGATTAAGAAAATGACAGAGCTTGAACAATACATCCGTTCCCACGCCGAAGAGTTCGACATAAAGGAACCCGCCCAGGGGCACGAGGACCGCTTCCTCGCCCGCCTGGAAGAGGCTCAGAAGCCAGCCCGCCGCCCTTGGCGCATCGTCTGGGGTTCCGTGGCGGCAGCCGCGGCCCTGTCGGCCCTCTTTGTGGTGAGCGCCCTGCGCCATAGCGACCCCGAAGCCATCTATCTGGCCTATATGGACCGCGTTTCCCAGCTTTACAGCGCCTGCCCGGCCGATGCCGGAAACGACTGGGACGAAGCCCTCGCCGGCCTTACGGAAGAAGCCAGTCCGCTGTTCCTGCAGCTCCCGGAAGAGATGTCCCGGTTGGAGAAGGCCCGCGTTCTCAGAGCCCACTATGCCTCCCTGCTGGATGGCGCCAAACAACTTGCAAATCAATAAAATACCATAACCATGAAAAAGCTTTTCTTCCTTTTTGCAGCCGCCTTCCTGGCCCTTGTGCCCGCCGCCGCAGCCAACAACACCGAACCGGAATCCGTCAACACGGAAACCAAGACCTACCAGCTGGATTCCTTTGACGGCGTAGAAGTCTCCTGGATCTTCCAGGTGGACCTGATCCAGTCCTCCACGCAGAAAGTGGAAGTGGATGCCCCGGACTTCGTGATGCCATACCTCACAGTGAAGGTCCGGAACAACACCCTTATCCTGGGCAACTCCGGTATGCCGTCCGACATCCGCCGGAAACTGGAACGCGGCAGTTATAAAGTGCACGCCACGGTGGCCCTTCCGGAACTGGCCCACGTAGAAATGTCCGGCGCCAGCAAAATGGTGGCCGATGGCAACTTCAAAACCGCCAACTTCAGCATGGAACTCAGCGGAGCCACCTCTCTCAAGGAACTCAATCTTAAGGCCGATTATGCCAATATCGAATGCAGCGGCGCCAGCAAATTCCAGATGAAAGGAAATCTGAAAAAGGTCAAGATGGACCTTTCCGGCGCCTCCAAAGGCACTTTGGAATCGGACGGTCAGGACATGGACCTGGATCTTTCCGGATCGGGCAAACTGGAACTGACCGGTGGTTACGACAACCTGAAGGCCGATCTCTCGGCCGCCGCCCACCTCTGGATGAAAGGAACCCTGGGAAGCTTCCGCCTCTCCGGTTCCGGAGCCGCCAAGGCCGATCTGACGGACTGCGCCACCATCGAAGCCCGGGTAGAAATGAGCGGAGCTTCCTCGGTCCGTATCTATGCCCTTGAAAAGCTGGGCGTGGACCTCTCCGGAGCCGCCAGCTGCCGCTACAAGGCAGGAGACAAACTCCAGATCACAGAAACCGACATAGACCGCGGCGCCACCTTGAAAAAACTTTAGTTAAACATAATTCTCCTTCTTCCGTCCGGATTTCCTTCCGAAATTCCGGACGGGCTTTTTTTTCCGGGCAAATATGCGTAAGTTTGCATGAATACAAGCTTTTATGGATATGAAAAAGGTACTTGTTCCCCTGTTTGTGGCTGCCCTGGTTGCTTCCTGCTCCGGTGAGCCATCGGCCCAATGGATTGAAGGTCCCGTGATGGACAACGGGCGGGCCCAGCACACGCTCATTCTCAATAACATGCCCAAAGGCGGGCGCGTCTGGTTCCAGGAACTCTATGACAGTTACGAGGTCACCGACGGCCCGGTGAAGGAAATCACCCATTATCAGGGAACCAGCAGCTATATTGATATCCCGAAGAGCGGGACGCTTACCATTACCTATCTGGCGCGTCCGCTGCCGCGGCATTCCTGGGCCCCGGAAGGCTTTGTCCTGCAGGTGAAGGACCGGGAGGACAAGCCCTTCCCCGTTACCTACACCTTCCTGGAGCATCCGGTGACACCGGTGGACTCCAGTCTGTTTGCTGCCACGTATGAACCCGGCCCGGCCGATATCATTCCCCGGCCGAAGAGTGTAGAGGCTTGGTTTGAACCCGTGGTTGAGGATGTTGAATGCTGTGTATACGACAATATTCTCCCGGAAGGATCGTATGACCTTATCCTGGATGACAAGGGAGAGGCCCATATAGAATCTCGTGATGCCGACGGCAAGTATTATGCACAGGTGACCATGTCCAAGTTGCCGGAAGGGACTAAGAATCTGAAGATTACCGACCAGCCAGCCTTGAAACTGCGCGGTTTCATGCTGGATGTGGTGCGGGATTTCCGCACCAAGGAAGAGGTGTTCAAGATCCTGGACATCCTGGCCTCTTACAAACTGAACCTGCTGCATTTCCACCTGGGGGACGACGAGTCCTGGTGCCTGGAAATCCCCAAGCTGCCGGACCTCACCGCCTTCAGCGGCCATCACGAGCTGCCGGACTGGGACCTTCAGGAAACGAAGGCGCTTAAACCCACGGCCAACGGCCGCATCGGCAATACTACTTTTTACACGGAGGAGGAATATAAGGAAATCCTGCGCTACGCCTGGGAACGCCGCATCCGCGTGGTGCCGGAATTTGATGCTCCGGGCCATTCCCGGGCCGCCATCAAGGCCATGCAGGCTTACGAGCGCCGCACCGGAGACGAAAGCTACCGGATGCAGGAACCCTCCGACACCTCCCATTACTGGAGCGCCCAGGACTTCACGGACAACGTGCTGGATCCGGACCTTCCGGGTGTGTATAAGTTCTATTCCGTGGTGTTTGATGAGGTTATCCGCATGCACGAGGAAGCCGGTGTTCCCCTCCTGGGTATCCACATCGGCGGAGACGAAGTGCCCATGGGTTCATGGGCAGGACGGGACCGCAAGCGCGTCAAGGACACGTTTACCCGCGGCATGCTGGCGCTGGCCCGGGAACGGGGCATCAAACTGGCCGGCTGGCAGGAGATTGTGGAGAACATCGAACCCGAGACGCTGGAGCATTTGAAGAAGCATCTTCTGTTTGTAAACGCCTGGAACACACGGGATGAGGATATCGACCTCCCGGCCCGGCTGGCCAATGCCGACATCCCCGTGCTCCTGTCCAACGTGCAGCACGCCTATGTAGACCTGGCATATAGCGACGACCCTAATGAAATCGGCCTTCACTGGGGTGGCTACGTAGATGAATTCAAGAGCTTTTCTCTGCCGGTCTACAACTATCCCGGCCTCCGGAAGAACCAGAATATCGTAGGGGCCGAGGCCCTGTTGTGGTCGGAGAACATCCGCAGCCTGGACGATGCCACCTACCAGATGCTGCCCAAGGCCCTGGGCATCTGGGAACGGGCCTGGGACCCCGGAAAGTTTGATAAATCCGAGAAGGAACTCCGAGAGGACTTCAACCAATTCTACAGCATCATCAAAAAGAAAGAAATGCCCGCCTGGGATGCCCAGGGGCTGAATTATAAGAAAAGATAAGCTTAATGAAACGTCTCTTCCTCCTTCTGGCCCTGGCTCTGCCCCTGGCCTGCCAGCATAACGCCCAACACAGCGAACTGGCGGCCGGTTCGTGGGACACCCAGGTGCGCAACCAGCTCAACAGCCTTCTGGAAACTTACCAGGATTCCGGGGCTTACGCCGTATTCGACTTTGACAAAACCTCCATTGTGCACGACGTGTCGCAGGCCCTCTGGGTATACCAGGTAGAGCACCTGCGTTATGCCGACGCCCCCGCCCACGGCTTCCTGGACGGCATTCCGGATGCATCTATGGCCTTTGGAGATATCACCTTCGCCCAGATGGGAGAGGTGCTCAAGGAAGAATACACCCAGCTGGCCGCCTTAAAGGCCGATGGAAAGACGCTGGACCAGATCCACGCCACAGATACCTATAAGGATTTCCGCGCCCGTATGGCCTGCCTTTTGGTCGGAATGGATGACGTATTCGGATACGAGGTGTCCTATCTGTGGATGCCGGGCCTTCTGGCCGGCTACACGGAGGAGGAAGCCCGCGAAGTGGTACACGACGCCGTCCTGGACCAGATGGGAAAAGACAAGCTGGAGGTGCAGGAATGGACTTCCCCGGACGGAAAGTGGAGCACGCCCGTGGAGCGCGGCATCTGGTTCTCGCCGGAAATGAAGGACCTGTACCATTGTCTGGCCGACCACGGAATTACCGCCTATGTCTGTTCCGCCTCCCTGGAACTGATTGTGGAAGTGCTGGCCTGCGACCCCGACCTGGGGGTGGGCCTGCCTCCGGAGCAGGTCTTCGGCCTGCGCTTTGTTCGCGGAGATAAACTGGTGGCCGAATATGACCCCGAATACGTGCAGACCATCCGGGACGGCAAGGTAACCTGCATCAGGACTCTCATGGCCCCGCTGCACCGCGACAAAGGTCCCATCCTGGTGGGTGGCGATTCCAACGGCGACGTTCCCATGCTCATCGCTTTCGACGATACCCGCCACGGCCTCATCATTGACGTGGGCCGCAGCCCGGAATCCAAGATAGGGCGGCTGGCCACCCAGGCCCGCGAACAGAACAATACAGGCCGATACCTGTTGCAACCCAACTTCGCCCCCATCCGCGGCGCCGTGGACGGCGGGGGCATCTAATCTTAGCAATATGACAGAAGTACGCGCCAAAAAGGCCCTGGGCCAGCATTTCCTCACGGACCAGAAGATAGCCAAGGCCATAGTAGATGCCCTGCACGGCGGGCTCCCCACTTTGGAGGTGGGGCCCGGCATGGGGGTTCTTACGCAGTATTTGTTACAACGCGAGGACGTAGATCTCAAACTGGTGGAGATTGACTCCGAGAGCGTGGATTACCTGCTCACCCATTTCCAGGGAATGCAGGGCAAGCTCATGGAGGCCGATTTCCTCACGCTGAAGCTGGAGAAAATCTTCCCGGAGCAGTTCGCCATCATCGGCAACTTCCCCTATAACATCTCTTCCCAGATCTTCTTCAAGGTGCTGGACTACAAGGAGCGCATCCCCGAGGTGGTGGGCATGGTGCAGAAAGAGGTGGCCGAACGCATTGCCGAGAAGCCCGGAACCAAGACCTACGGCATCCTGAGCGTCCTTTTGCAGGCGTGGTACGACATCGAGTACCTCTTCACCGTGGGCTCCGGCTGCTTTGCCCCTCCGCCCAAGGTGGAGAGCGCCGTCATCCGCCTCACCCGCAACGGGCGCACCAGCCTGGGCTGCGACGAGGCCCTGTTCAAGACCGTGGTGAAAACGGCCTTCGGCCAGCGCCGCAAGATGATGCGCAATCCCCTGAAGCCCCTGGCCAAAGCCAAGGCCGACCGCGAAGGCTGGAGCGAAGAGCAGCTCCAGGAATTCCTTGCGCAGGAGGTCTTTTCGCTGAGGCCCGAAAAAATGTCCGTGGAAGACTTCATTGACCTGACCAATCTGCTAGCATAATGAAAAAACTCCTTGTTCCGGCCGTCCTGTGCCTGCTTTTGTGGGCGGGACGGGCCGATGCCTGCACCAACATCCTCGTAGGGAAAAAAGCCTCGGCCGACGGGTCGGTCATGTGCACCTACAACTGCGACACCTTCGGCTACAGCGGCTGGCTCACCAGCTCTCCGGCCGGAAGGCACGCCCCCGGCGAAAAGATAGCCATCCGCAACTTCTGGCACCCCGGCGAAATCCGTGGCTACGTGGACCAGGTGGAATACACCTATAATGTAGTAGGATACATGAACGAGCACCAGCTCACCATTCTGGAAACCACTTTCGGCGGCCGCGAGGAGCTGGTGGACCCGGAGGGCATCCTGGGCTATGACAACGTGATGCAGCTGGCCCTGCAGCGTTGTCGCACCGCCCGCGAAGCCGTGAAGGTGATGGGCCAGCTGCTGGAAACCTACGGCTACTGCGACAGCGGGGAAACCTTCTCCGTCTGCGATCCCAACGAGGCTTGGATAATGGAAGTCATCGGCAAGGGCCCTGGCCGCACGGGGGCCGTGTGGGTGGCCCTGCGCATTCCCGACGACGCCATCTGCGCCCACGCCAACCAGAGCCGCATCCGCCAGATTCCCTTCAAGGACAAGGAGAACTGCCTGTATTCCAAGGACGTGGTGTCCTTCGCCCGCGAGATGGGTTATTTCAGCGGCAAGGATGCCGATTTCAGCTTCCGCGACGCCTACTGCCCCTTTGACTTCGTGCATATGCGCCTTTGCGAGCCGCGCGTGTGGAGCATCTTCCGCCACCACACGGACCCGGCCTATATGGACAGCTTTATGCCCTATCTGGAAGGCCGGTTTGACGAATGCGACGCCCTGCCGCTGTGGATCAAGCCCGACAAGCCCGTCACCCTCCAGGAAGTGATGGCCGATATGCGCGACCACTTCGAGGGAACCCCGCTGGATATGACCGTGGACGTGATGGCCGGGCCCTGGAGCTCCCCCATCCGCCCCCGCGCCAAGGGCTTTACCTCCGAGGGAAAGCAGTACTTCCGCGAGCGGCCCGTCTCTACCCAGCAGGCCGGCTTTGCCGTGGTGGCGCAGATGCGCTCCTGGCTGCCGGACGCCGTGGGCGGAGTCTACTACTTCAACTGCGACGACCCCAGCATGGTGGCCTACGTTCCCGTATACTGCGGCATTACCGAGCTGCCATCGGCCTTTGATGCCGTGCACAACCAGAACGGAAAGTTTGACGAGGAAGGGGCCTACTGGCTCTGCAACTGGGTGTCCAACATGGTATATCCCCGCTGGAGCGCGCTCATTGGGGATTTGAAGGCCGCCCGCCAGGAACTGGAAGACTATTATGCAGCCGACCAGAAGGCCGTGGAGGAGGCCGCCGTGGCCATGACTCCCGCCGAAAGGGAGGCCTTCCTGAACGGCAAGACCAAAGCTTATACGGAAAAGATGATGACCCGCTGGAGCACCCTGGCCCGCGAACTCATAGTCAAGTACAACGACCAGCCGGGTTCCTACGACCAGCCCTTCTGGGATGCCGTGGCCCGGGACACCGGCGAGCGTTACCTGGTTCCTTCGGCCCCGGAGCAATAGTTTTGGGGATTTCGGGCACAAAACCGAGTATTTTTTCCTATTTTTGTAGGCTGGAAAACAAAGAACACACAATATGTACAGAACACACACGTGCGGCGAACTCCGCATTGAGAACAAGGGACAGCAGGTAACCCTGGCCGGATGGGTCCAGAAGGCCCGCAAGCTGGGTGGAATGACGTTTATCGACCTCCGTGACCGCTACGGAATTACGCAGCTGGTGGTAGAGGCCGATGCCCCCGCCTCCCTGGTGGAAACCGCCACCGCCCTGGGCCGTGAATTCGTGATCCAGGTGAAAGGCGAAGTGGTGGAGCGTCAGGCCAAGAACGCCAAGATGCCCACCGGCGATATCGAGATCAAAGTATCGGCCATCAACATCCTCAACAAGAGCGTCACCCCGCCCTTCACCATTGAGGAAGAGAGCGACGGCGGCGAGGACATCCGCGCCAAGTACCGCTACCTGGATCTGCGCCGCGGTCCGCTGCAGCGCGCCCTTGCTCTTCGCCACAAGGTGGCCCACGAAGCCCGCAACTACCTGGACAGCCTGGGCTTCATGGAGATCGAAACCCCTTATCTCATTAAGTCCACTCCGGAAGGCGCCCGCGACTTTGTGGTTCCGTCCCGCATGAATCCGGGCCAGTTCTACGCCCTGCCGCAGAGCCCCCAGACCTTCAAGCAGTTGCTGATGGTGGCCGGTTACGACCGCTACTTCCAGATTGTGCGCTGCTTCCGTGACGAGGACCTCCGCGCCGACCGCCAGCCCGAGTTCACCCAGATTGACTGCGAAATGTCCTTCGTAGAGCAGGAAGACGTCCTGAATACCTTCGAGGGCATGATGCGCACCCTGTTCAAGAATGTTCTGAACGTAGATATTCCCAACCCGCTGCCCCGCATGAGCTGGTACGACGCCATGGACAACTATGGCTCCGACAAACCGGACGTGCGTTTCGGCATGACCATCCACGAACTGACGGACGTGGCCAAAGGCAAGGGTTTCAGCGTGCTGGACGACGCTGCCTATATTGGCGCCATCTGCGTCCCCGGTGCTTCCGAGTATACCCGCAAGCAGATTGACGAGCTCACGGAATGGGTAAAACGCCCTCAGGTAGGTGCCAAGGGCCTCATCTACGTGCGCGTCAACGCCGACGGCAGCTTCAAGAGCTCCATCGACAAATTCTATGGTCCCGAGGATCTGGCCAAGCTGGCCGCTGCCGCTGAAGCCAAGCCCGGTGACCTCATGCTGGTCATGAGCGGAGACAACAAGCGCAAGGTGCAGACCATGCTGGGCGTCCTCCGTCTGGAGATGGGCGGCCGCCTGGGCTTCCGCAAGCCCAACGAGTTTGCCCCGCTGTGGATCGTGGACTTCCCGCTGCTGGAGTGGGACGACGAAACCCAGCGTTTCTACGCCATGCACCATCCCTTCACCGCCCCCAAGCCGGAGCACGAAGAGTGGTTCTACAGCAACAAGAAGGAAGACCTGGAGCGCGTCTGCGCCAACGCCTACGACTTCGTGCTCAACGGCAACGAGTTGGGCGGCGGTTCCATCCGTATCCACAACGCCGACATGCAGAAGCGCATGTTCGAGGTACTGGGCATCGGCCCGGAAGAAGCGGAATACAAGTTCGGCTTCATCATCAACGCCTTCAAGTTCGGTGCTCCGCCGCACGGAGGTCTGGCCTTCGGTTTCGACCGCGTGTGCGCCCTCATGGGCGGTCAGGATACCATCCGTGACTACATCGCCTTCCCCAAGAACAACCAGGGCCGCGACGTCATGATTGACTCCCCGTCCCAGATTGATCAGGTCCAGCTGGACGAACTCCAGATAGCTTTGAACCTCAAGGCAGAGTAAGCTTCCGGCTCGCCTTAGCCGACCGGTCCCCAGCCGCAACGAGCCATGACACTCCAAGAAGAAATAGCCCGCCGCATCCTGGTTTTGGACGGCGCTATGGGTACTATGATCCAGCGGCAGGCGCCGCCGGAAGAGGATTGGCACGGCAACCCGGAGATGCTCAACTTCACGCATCCGGAGCTCATCCGCGGCATCCACGAGGCTTACATTGAGGCCGGGGCCGACATCATCGAGACCAACTCCTTCAGCGCCAACGCGCTTTCTCAGGCCGAATATGGGTGCGCCGACCAGGCGGCCGAGATGGCCCGTGCCGCCGCCCGCATTGCCCGGGAGGCGGCCGATGCCGCTCCCCGCAAGGTGTGGGTAGCCGGCAGCATCGGCCCTACCACGCATTCGCTGAGCATGGCTCCCGACGTGGACCGGAGTGCCTGGCGGCCCTACAGCTTCGACGACTTTGTGGAAGCTTTCCGCGGACAGATCGGAGGCCTGGTGGAAGGCGGCGTGGATTGCCTTCTGCTGGAAACCGGCTTCGACGCCCTCAACACAAAGGCCATGCTGTATGCGGCGGCCGACTGGGACATCCCGGTGATGATTTCCGCCGCGTCTTCGGACCGCAGTGGCCGAACCCTTACCGGACAGACGCTGGAAGCGTATTATACCGCCGTCGGCCATGGCCGGTTGCTGGCCTTCGGCCTCAACTGTTCACTGGGTCCCAAAGACTTGCTTCCCCTCCTGGAAGAGGTTTCCCGTTTTGCCGATGTCCCTGTCATCTGCTATCCCAACGCCGGCCTGCCGGACGAACTGGGCCACTACACCCTGGGGCCGGAAGAGATGGCCGCCTCCGTGGAGGCCATGCTTCCCTATGTCAATATTATAGGAGGCTGCTGCGGCACTACCCCGGAGCATATCCGCGCTATTGCTTCACTGGCCTCCGGGCGGACGCCTCGTACCGTTCCCGATAAGGAGAAACGCCTCAAGGTGAGCGGGTTGGAGGTGGTGACCGTGGACCCGCAGAACAACTTCACCAACATAGGAGAGCGCACCAATGTGGCGGGGTCGCGCAAATTCGCGCGCCTGATTGCCGCCGGGCAGTACGAGGAAGCCTTGCAGGTAGCCGCCCAGCAGATCGAGGGCGGTGCCGGCGTCATCGACATCAATATGGACGACGCTATGCTGGATGCCCCCAAGGAGATGGAGACCTTCCTGCGCCACATCTCCGGAGATCCGGCCGTTGCGCGCGCGGCGCTGATGATTGACTCCTCCCACTGGGAGGCCGTCCTCGCGGGCCTCAAGAACGCCCAGGGCAAATGCATCGTGAACTCCATCTCCCTCAAGGAGGGGGCCGATGCCTTCTTAAAGAAAGCGCTGGAAATCAGACGTTTGGGCGCCGCTATGGTGGTCATGGCCTTTGACGAGCAGGGGCAGGCCACCACATTCGAACGCAAGATAGAAATCTGTGAGCGCAGTTACCGGCTGCTCACGGAAGCGGGCATCGAACCCCGCGACATCATCTTTGACTGCAACGTCCTTTCCGTGGGAACCGGCATTGCCGAACACGCCCGCTACGGAATCGATTTCATAGACGCCGTCCGCTGGATCAAGGCCAACCTCCCTGGTTGCTATACTTCGGGCGGTATCTCCAACCTCTCCTTTGCCTTCCGCGGCAACAACCCTGTCCGCGAGGCCATGCACGCGGTGTTCCTGTATCACGCGGTGCAGGCCGGACTGGATATGGGTATCGTGAATCCGGGCCTTCTGCTGCCCTACGATGCTGTTGAGCCCACCCTGCGAAAGGCCGTGGAAGACGTAATCCTGTGCAGGGACGAGGGGGCCACGGAGCGGTTACTGGAGCTGGCGGCCAGCGTAACGGCCGGTCCCGCCCAGGAAGCGGCCGCTGTCCAAAACGACCACGCCAGCCCCGCCGGGCGCATTTCGGCCTGTCTCCTGCAGGGCCGCAGCGAAGGATTGGCCGAGGCCGTCCTGGCCGTGCTGGGAGAAATGGGCAGCGCCGTGAAAGTTATCGAAGGACCGCTCATGAGCGCCATGGAAGAGGTGGGGCGCCTGTTTGGCGAGGGCAAGATGTTCCTGCCGCAGGTGGTCAAGAGCGCCCGCGTCATGCGGGAGGCAGTAAGTGTGCTGGAGCCGTACTTTGGCGCCTCCGAACAAACGGCCGGCCGCCCCAAGGTGGTCCTGGCCACGGTGAAGGGAGACGTACACGACATAGGAAAGAACATTACCGGCATCGTGCTGGGATGCAACGGCTTTGACGTGATGGATCTGGGAGTAATGGTGGACAAGGAGACCATCCTGGACACCGCCGCCAGGGAGAAGGCCAGCGCCATTGCCGTCAGCGGCCTCATCACGCCCAGCCTGTTCCAGATGGAAGAGATTTGCCGCGAAATGACGCGCCGCGGGCTTTCGACGCCGCTGTTTGTGGGCGGGGCCACCACATCGGCCCTGCATACAGCCGTCAAGCTGGCTCCGCTGTATCCGCACGTGTTTCACGGGAGCGATGCTTCGGCCGCAGCGGTACTGCTCAAGCGCTGCCTCGCCGACCGCGAAGCCTTCGAGGCCCAGCAGCACGCTGCCCAGCAGGCCCTCCGCGACAACTATAACAAGCCTTCTGTCATTCCGAGCGAAGCCGAGGAATCTCTTTCCGGGCATCTCTCCGGCTGCCCCTGGCGGAGCATGCCGGTAAGGGAAGTGCCCCTGGAGACGCTCCGGAAGCACTTTGACTGGAAACTCTATGCCGCAGCCGCCGGACTCAAGACCTTCCCGCGTCCCGGCCGGCCCGGCCACGAATACATCCTTCAGGGGCAGGAAATCCTGGCCCGCCTGAAGGCCACCGTCCGCGTGGGAATGCTGCTTTCCGCGGCCCATGCCGAAGGGAATACCATCGTTCTGGAAGGCGGCGCCCGCCTGCCCATGCTCCGGCAGGAAAAGGCCATGGAGCATGACGGCATCACCCGCCGCTGGTCCCTGGCGGACTTCGTTCCCGCCCAGGGTTCCGGGCCCTTCGGCCTGTTTGCTGTGAGCGTGCAGGAGGAACCCTCGGCCTGCAACTGCCCCGCCTGCCAGAATCCCCTGCTCAGACGCGCGGTCATTGTGACGCTGGCCGATGCCGCATCGGCCTGGCTGCAGCACAACCTCAAACGGCGCTGCGGGACCCAGGTAGTGCTCCCCGCCCTGGGATACGCCAGCTGCCCGGACCACAGTCTGCTGGGGACGGTGCTGCCCCTCATCCCGGGTCACGAGCGTCTGGGCATCCGCTTTACCGACAGCTTTGCCATGATTCCGGAGGCCTCCATCTGCGGGTTTGTGATTCTGCATCCGCAGGCGTGGTATCCGGGCATCCACGGCATCGGCCCCGAACAATATGAAACTTACCGGAACGCACGCGGCCTCTCTGAAGAAGATGCCCGTAAGTTCCTTGGACATTTGGTAAAATGAAGATTGCAGATATGCTCAAGGGGGCTTCCAAGCCCTTCCCTTCGCTGGAGATTGTGCCGCCGCTCAACGGCATCCGCAAAGACCAGCTCCTGACCACCATCGGCCAGTTCATGGAGTTTGCCCCTCGCTACATCAACGTCACCTGCCACCGCGACGAGTACGAGTACCGGCCGGCCCCGGACGGGAGTTTTACCCGCCATCTGGTGCGAAGCCGTCTGGACCCGGTGGCCGTCTGTGCCGCTGTCATGGCAGCCTATCCGGTAGAGATGGTGCCGCACATCATCTGCGCCGGCCTCACCGAAGAGGAAATCTACAGCCTGCTGTACAATTACCATTTTCTGGGCATTGACAACATCCTGGCCCTGAGGGGAGATTCCCTCAAGGGAGAGAAACGTTTTACCCCGGCGCCGGGAGGTTTCTCCCACGCCAATGAACTGGTGGAAGCCATCCGCCGCTTTGAAGGGAGCATCGGAGCCTCCTTCTGCGTAGGTGTGGGCGGTTATCCGGAAAAGCACTTTGAGGCAGCCAACCCCACGGATGACCTGGCCCACCTGAAAGCCAAGGTGGACGCGGGGGCCGATTACATCATTACGCAGATGTTCTTCGACAACGCGGTCTTCTACCGTTTTGTGGACGCCTGCCGCGCCGCCGGCATCACCGTTCCCATTATTCCGGGCCTGAAGCCGCTGGCCAACAAACGCCAGCTGGAACTGCTTCCGGGCAGTTTCTCCATCAATTTGCCGGTAGATCTTACCCGCATCGTGCGGGATGCCACGTCCGAAGAAGAAGTCTATGAACTGGGTACGGCCTGGTGCATAGCGCAGTGCAAGGACCTGCTGGCCCACGGAGTTCCCGCCGTGCATTTCTACACTATGGGCAAACCCCGCAACATAGTGGAAGTCCTGAAGGCCTGCTTTTAGAACTGGAAATAGATAAAGCTCTGCAGATCGGCGGTGATGAACTGGTAGATGAACAGGACTATCAGCACCACCACTACACCCATCCAGCCCAGGGGTAGACGGGCGAAGGTTATGCGATAGCGCCGTTTGAAACGCTCCGGCAGCCAGTGGATGAGCATTCCTACAACAAAAACAATCAGGACAGCCCGGTGCTCCCAGGCCATGGCGGGCACCTTGGACAAGTCCCAGGCACTGCCAATCTGGTTCACCATGTTCTTGGCGGTGTTCCAGGCCTGTTCATTGGCCAGCGCGGGGTCCAGATTGGAACCGCTGCGGAAGAACAGACGGGTAAAGGTGATGAAGACAAAGGTCTGGAAGATATCCCAGGCCCGGGAAATCCAGTTTGCGGCCCGCACCGGGAAAGCATCGCGTGCCCGGACCAGATTCAAATTGGCGTCCAGGGTATAGACGGGCTCCGGATTGGGGAAAACGGCACCGAACAGCCATTTGATGAGGGTTCCGACCCAGATGATGAACAGCCACACCAGGAACAGATTCCAGACCGGGGCCGGAGAGACGCGGGACAGCATCAGCACCAGCAAGGTGAAGAAAGACACGATGCCCACTTTCTGGGCCATGGTGCGCTTGGTCCATACCTTATAAATAACCATGCCGATGCCATTGAGGCCGCCCCAGATCATGAAGTTCCAGCTGGCGCCGTGCCACAGGCCACCCAGCAGCATGGTGTTCATCGAGTTGATGTTGGTGGTGATGAGCTTGCGGTCGGCCGGCTTCTTCCAGGCCCATAATCCTATGGCTCCGGCCACGCCCAATACCGCCACGGCCACCCACCAGCTGCCGCTGAGGAAAGAGCCGATGATGGCGATGGCCGCAATGATGATATAGGTTCCCGCGGTAGCGTTGCGGTTGCCGCCCAGGGGGATGTACAGGTAATCCCGCAGCCAGCGGCTCAGGGTCATGTGCCAGCGGCGCCAGAACTGCTGCGTATTCACCGCCTTGTAGGGTGAGTCAAAGTTCTTGGGCAGGTAGAAGCCCATGAGCATGGCGACGCCGGTAGCTATGTCCGTGTAACCGGAGAAATCGGCATAAACCTGCAGGGAATAGCAGAAAAGGGCCGATAAATTCTCGAAGCCGCTGTACATGAGCGGATTCTCGAACACGCGGTCGGCGAAATTGACGGCCAGATAATCGGCCAGGATGAGCTTTTTCAGAAGGCCGTTCATGATCCAAAAAACGGCGATTCCGAACCAGCGGCGGCTCAGGTTATAGGGCTTGTGCAGCTGCTCCACAAACTCCACGGCGCGCACGATGGGACCGGCCACCAGTTGCGGGAAGAAGCTCAGATAGAAGCCGAAGTCCAGGAAATTGCGCACGGGCTCGATCTTTCTCCGCTTCACATCCACTATATAGCTCACCGCCTGGAAGGTGAAGAAGGAGATGCCCACCGGAAGGATGATGGCGTCCACCCGGAAAATTTCGGCCCCCGAAAGCATATTGAGCCATTCTCCCAGTACGTCATACACCTCCAGCGACAGGCCGAAGAGGTTGTTCACAAAGTCCGTGAGGAAGTACGCGTACTTGAAATACGCCAGCACGCCCAGGTCCACCACCACGCTGAAGGCCGTGAGCGCCGTCCTTTCTTTCTCCCCTTTGAGCCGATGCAACAATTTGGCTGCCAGGAAGTTGTAAACGATTACGAAAACCAGCAGGGCCAGGAAAACGCCGCTGGTCTTGTAATAGAAAAACAGCGAGACGGCAAAGAGATAGCCGTTGCGCAGGAGCGGCTTGGAGTGGATGAGGGAGAACCCGGCGAAAACCAGCGCGAAGAACGCCCAGAAATAGAACTGGGTGAACAGCAGCGGATGCGCCTGGTCAAAGGAGAACAGGTTCCTGAGGAAATCCCATATGAGATCCCAGAAGGTCATTTGCGCAGGTAATAGTCGTCCAGAATGGCGTCAAACAGCATATCGGCCACTTCGCGGTATCCCTGCGGGGTAAAGTGCACCTTGTCGGACTGGGCCAGGCCGGCGGTTTCCCACAGGGCCATGGAGCCGTAACCGCCCATGACCTCATACCAGTCCCAGAACACGGCCTTGTACTCTGCCGCCAGGTCCCGGAAGGCCTTTTCGGCCTCGGCCGTATGCTCATTGACTCCGCGGCCCCGGCGCCAGCTGTCGTTGATGCCAGTGAACAAGAATGCGCAGCGCGGATTCACTTTGCGGATTTCGTGGATGATGGCGCGGTAGTTGGCCTTGAAATAATCGCTGTCAAATTCGGCCCCCTGGATGTCGTTGATGCCGATGGAGAAGACCACCAGGTCCGGCTGGACTCGGCGAAGGTCTTCGGCCAGGTGTCGGCAACGGCGCCAGGAATGCGTGGAAGCCCCGTTCACGCCCGCCTCACTCATGGTGAAACCGGCGTTGGGACGGTCCAGATACAGGCCCCGGAGCGTATAGGTTCCCTTGCCCCGGAAGGCCAGCTGCAGCCAGTCGGTATAATAGGGCAGGTCAAAATGGCAAAGCTCCTTACCGATGACCCCCCGCACCGTATCTCGCCCGTTGAGGATGAGGAAAGGCTCCATGCCGCCCTCGCCCAAAACGTCCACCTTGTTGAAGGAGTAGTGCTGCTGCAGAAGCTGGGGCTCCTTGAGCACCAGGTCTATCACCACCCGGGCCGATGTGTCCCGCGCCTTCACGGCCATTCCGCTCACACCCAGTTCCAGATCGTGGGGCTTCAGGCAGGTGCCGCTGTCCCAAGAGCCCTGCCAGGACGTGTTGTAGCTGGCGGGAGTATTGGTGCCGGCGGCCGAAAAGGGGAAAACCAGTCCCCTGCCGCCGTCAATGCCGTAGCGGAGGGAAAGGAAGTGCTTGCGCAGACGGTCGGTGAGGGTGCCGCCCTGCACGTGGGAGCCGCCCATGTGCAGTACTTTCACGTCGGCGGTTCCCGTCACCAGCAGGGTGTCCAGCTTGCGCAGGAAGAGCTGGTAGTCGGGGGATGAGCCGGCCGGATACTGGAGACGGCTCTTGTCAGGACGCGTAAAAGGATACCTGCGCGCCCCGGCGGGCAGCAGGATTCCCAAAAACAACAGACACAGAATCAAACGCTTCATCATCTTTCCAACATAAGCTGCTGTTCCTGGGGATAGGTCTTCCGCAGCTGGTAAAAATCATAATAGGTAAGAAGGGACTGGGTAAAGGTCTCGCCCACCTTCTGGGCTCCCGCCGGCGTAAAGTGGATGTAGTCCGGTCCGGCCAGCGGCGGGTTATGCTTCACCCACTGGACCATGGAATTCTCACCGCCCATCATGCGGTAGAGGTCCCAGTAAGCCGCGTCATTTCGCAACGCCGTGGCTTTGAGGGAATCCACCAGTTCCGGCAAACGGGGCCAGGTGACCACGCGGCCGTCCACGCTTTTGCCCATATCGGAAGGGCCGATGAACAGGAGCCGGGCCTTGGGCGCCACCTCATGGAAATACTGCAGTTGGGCCGTGATCTGCTCCATATACTGCTCGATGACCTTAGAATTGCGGGTCACGGGCATATAGTTGCCGCCGAACTGCAGGATGATGAGGCGGGTGTCCGTCATTTCCAGGCAATCGGCCATGAGCGGCTTGGAGATGCGGGTGAAGATATTGCCCGAGCAGCCCCGCAGCGGCACGTTGTCCACGGCTACGCCGCCGTCGCCATCGGCACTGATGCCGTAAATCTCGGCGCTGCCCGTGATGCGGAGGTTGGCCTTGGGCACCGGGCGCGGGAAATGCCAGGTCTGGAGCACCACCCCGCTTTTGCCTTTCTGGGTAACCACCCGCGGCTTGAGGGTATCGGCCGATACCTTGATGTCAAAATCTTCGTCGGGACGGCCGTAGAGGATACTGATGCTGGAGAATTCCTTGGCTATGTCCTTGGCGTACTTGCTCTTGGAGGGACGGAGGGTGATGGTTCCGCCTCCGGTGAGCTGCACCACCTGGGCCAGGGGGCCATAACGGTTGTGCCCCGCCCGCACGGTGGTGGAGTCTCCGTACATGGTATATTGCACGAAGGCTCCGCTGGCGCTCCGGGAAATGGAGGCCGACGGCACATTGCTCAAAGCCGGAAAGAAGCCCGTCCCCAGGCCGCCGAAGCGCTCCTGAAGACCCTGACGAAGGTCCGAACTGATGCGGTCCATCTCAATCTGCGAGTCTCCGTAATGCAGGATGCGCACGGGATCCTCCAGCGCCTGCGCCCGTTCCAGCTCCCGGAAGAAGGGGTCGAAGAAACGGAAATCATCGTCCGGAAGGTAGATGCGGTCCGGGTTCTCATAGAAGAACTTGCGGTAGTGCTCCAGGGTGTCCTGCTCCATCCGGAACCGGGCGTCCACCCCGCGGAGCACCGAGTCCACGTTCACCCGCGCCAGCTTAGCATCGGCCAGAGAACGCCGGTACGAAGAGTAGCGGATGGTGAGCGGCCCCGCGGCTATGCCATCGGCCGGAAAAACCAGCCACAGCGCGAACAGTGCGGCAAAAACGCTGAGGAGAAATATGAGGACCTGCTTCGCCTTCATAGCCTACAAATATACGCATTTTCCCAGAATTTCCTCCCCCTCTCCCCGCGCGTGGAGACAACCCCCTGAGTATAAGCACATAACGCAATTACCCCTGGGCTTTTTCACCTAGGGGTAATTGTTTAAGCTGTTGTGTATAAGCCGGTTACACCCACGGGCTCGCTACACTTCCGTGGCGGTGGCGAACTCCTGAAGGAAACGCATATCGTTCTCGAAGTAGTGGCGGAGGTCGTTCACCTGCCACTTGAGCATGGCGATGCGCTCAACACCCATACCGAAGGCGAAGCCGCTGTACTCGTTGGGATCAATGCCGCTGGCCTTGAGCACGTTGGGGTCTACCATGCCGCAGCCCATGATCTCCAGCCAGCCGGTGCCCTTGCAGATGTTGCAACCCTTGCCGTGGCAGATGTTGCAGCTTACGTCCACTTCGGCGGAAGGTTCCGTGAAGGGGAAGTAGGACGGACGCATGCGGATCTCCGTCTCGGGGCCGAACATCTCGCGGGCGAACAGCAGGATGGCCTGCTTGAGGTCTGCGAAGGTGACATCCTTATCAATATAAAGGCCTTCCACCTGATGGAAGATGCAGTGGGCGCGGGCCGATATGGCTTCGTTGCGGAACACGCGGCCGGGGCACACCACGCGGATGGGCAGGGGCTGCTTTTCCATGGTACGCACCTGCACCGAGGAGGTGTGGGTTCTCAGAAGAAGCGGATTCACATGACCCGTGCTCACGAAGAAGGTGTCCTGCATTTCGCGGGCGGGGTGATTGGGCGGGAAGTTCAGGGCCTCGAACACATGGTAGTCGTCCTCGATCTCCGGACCTTCGGCCACATCGTATCCGAATTTGCGGAAAATGTCCACGATCTCCTGGCGAACTATGGACACGGGATGCCTGGAACCGAGTTCATAGTTTACTCCCGGAAG
>JAFPGC010000040.1 GCA_017423025.1 Bacteroidales bacterium | reverse complement strand
GTTCACGAAGTGGACGAGCCGGACAGTGGGAGGGGCCGGAGTGAAGCGAAGCGGAACGGAGTCCCCCCGGCACCCCACATCCCTCCCTCATATCCACGAAAAAAGAGGTCAACTCACTTTTGAGTCAACCTCATTTTATTTGAGATGGAGAGAATTACTCGCCAATCTTTTCGGCTACCTTTGCGATGGCGTCGCCAACAGTGGCGATACCGCTGGTTTCCTCATCAGGAATCTTGATACCGAAAACGCGCTCAAATTCCATGAGCAGTTCTACGGTGTCCAGAGAATCGGCACCGAGGTCATTGGTGAAGCTGGCACTTTCGGTAACAGCGGACTCCTCGACACCAAGCTTGTCAACGATAATATCCTTGACCTGCTTTACGATTTCTTCCTTAGTCATAATTGTCGGTTTTAAGTTTATTGTTTACGTTTTTGTCTTCTATTCAAAGCATATTAGCGTACAAAAGTAATAAAAAAAACTTAAATATGAAAATCCGTACCCGGAAATCCGGCTTTCACAGCTCGAAGGAATTGTGTACCTTTGTCCAGGAAACCCATGACCGTCAAAGAGAAAATAGCCCTCTTTCCGCATTCCCCCGGCGTTTACAGGTACTACGACGCTGAGGGAAAGGTAATTTATGTGGGAAAGGCCAAAGACCTCCACAAGCGTGTGGCGCAGTATTTTGTGCCGCCGGAGCGCCTGAACACCAAGACACGCATCCTGGTGAGCAAGATTGCCGACGCGCAGTTCTCCGTAGTGGACACGGAGGCCGATGCCCTGCTGCTGGAGAATAACCTCATCAAGCAGTACAAGCCCAAGTACAACATCCTGCTCAAGGACTCCAAGACCTACCCCTGGATCTGCGTCACCGGGGAAGAATTCCCCCGCGTCTTCATCACGCGCCGCATAGAGAAGGGCAAGGGCAACCGCTACTTCGGCCCCTATTCCAGCGTGATGCATGCGCGCAACCTGGTGGACTTCTTCGACGAGGTGTACCAGCTGCGCACCTGCACGCTCAAAATCACCTCCGACGCCATCCTGCGGGGCAAGTTCCGCCCCTGCCTCAAATTCCACATAGGCAAATGCGGGGCGCCGTGCATCGGCAAGGTGTCACAGAAAGAATATGCCGATAATATAGAAGAGATCGTGCACATCCTCAGCGGACGCGGCGGCGAAGTCATCAAGCATTACAAGGCCCTCATGGCCGATGCAGCCGAAAGGCTGGCCTTCGAGGACGCGCAGGTGTACAAGGAAAAGCTGCGCACCCTGGAGCGCCATTATTCCAAGAGCATCATCACCCAGGCCGCCGACGTGGAGGCCGATGTGTTCTCCATGGTCTTCGACGGGGGCGAGGCCTTCGGCAACTTCCTCCGCATCCGCGGCGGCGCCATCGTGCAGAGCCTGAACCTGGGCTTCCGCAGCCAGATTGAAGAGGACGAGGCCTCCATGCTCTCCACTTTCATCGGCGAAATCGAAGACAAATTCGGCACACTTTCCAAAGAGGTGATCGTGCCCTTCCTGCCGGACGTGGAGATTCCCGGCGTGGAATTCCGCATTCCCCAGCGGGGAGACAAGCTGGCCCTGCTGGAGCTCAGTGCCAAGAACGCCAAGGAGTTCCACTTCAACTCCATCAAGCAGCGGGAGCATACAGACCCGGACGCCTTCCGGATGAGTGTAATGGAGGAGCTGCGCAAGGCCCTGGGTATGAAGGAACTGCCCCGGCACATGGAGTGTTTCGACAACTCTAACATCCAGGGAACCAACCCCGTGGCCTCCTGCGTAGTTTTCCGCAATGCAGAGCCCTCCAAGGCCGATTACCGCCGCTTCAAGATCAAGACGGTGGTGGGCGCCAACGACTACGCCTCCATGAAGGAGGTGGTGAACCGCCGCTATTCCCGCATGTTGGTCGAAGCCCCGGACGACCTGCCCCAGCTCATCGTCATCGACGGCGGCAAGGGCCAGCTGGAGTTTGCCCACCAGGCGTTGGCCGAACTGGGCATCCTGGACCGCGTCACGGTCATCGGCCTGGCCAAGCGGCTGGAAGAAGTGATAAGGGTGGGAGATCCCTATCCCCTGTTCATCGACCGCAACTCCCAGGCCCTGAAGGTACTCCAGCGCATCCGCGACGAAGCCCACCGCTTCGGTATCACCTTCCACCGCAACCTGCGTTCAAAGGCCGCCATCCAGAGCGCCCTGCGGGAGATCAAGGGCGTGGGAGAGAAGACCGAGCAGCGTCTCCTCATGCACTACGGCTCCGTGGCCCGCATAGCCGCCGCTCCCCTGGAAGACCTCTCCGCCCTGGTCGGAGCCGATTTGGCAATAAAGATTCATGATTATCTGAATAATGACTGAGAAACAGTTCAACAAGTATTTCAACGCCTTCATCGTCATTGGGATGGCGGTGGTGACGGTCCTGGTTACCGCCATCAAGTTTCGCGATGCAGAAAACGGACAGTGGCTGCTGCTGATATCGGCCTTCGGTTCCTTGATGGGTGTTTTGAGCACAGTCCTCAGCGCCAACGGGCGCATCCTCACCTTCCTCTTCGGCCTTATTGACGTTACCATTTACGGCGCCATGTGTCTGGCGGGAGCGCGTTACGGCAACGCCGCCCTGCATCTGCTTTACTTCCTGCCCATGCAATTCGTGGGCTTTTTCCAATGGAAGAAGCGGGGGGCCGATGCCAAAAAGGAAGTGAAGGCCCGCCGCCTGACCGGCAAACAGTGGATGCTGTACGGAGGTGTGTTCCTGGCGGGGCTTGTCATTGCCTATTTCGTCCTGCTGGCCATGGACAAGAACGAGGCGGCCGACGTGGTGAAGTGGCTGGTCTTTATGGACGCCTTCTCCATGATGTGCAACCTGGTGGGACAGTACCTGTTGTCTACTGCCTATATGGAACAGTGGTATTTCTGGATAGGCGTGAACATTTCCACCATCATCATGTGGGTGCTCACCTTGAGGCACGACCCCTCATCGGCCTATGCCACTATCTATGTGGTGAAGTACAGTTTTTACCTCATCAACTCCTTCAACGGCCTGCGAATCTGGTACAACCTGAGCCGCCCCGCCCCGACCACCGTGGAGGGAAACAATTGACAGACAGCACAATATGCAATTACCCCTAGGCGTTTTCAGGCTCACCGGGAAAAATCCGTGGGAAAGACGGTATTGAATAAGTCTTTTCATGTGAGAAAGTTATAACTTTGCACTCATGAAAAAGACAGAGTCAGACCTCGGGAAATATGTATTTATGTCCAGCTTCCTATTACCGAATGGGATGCTGGATTTTTTTGACGTTGTCAAAGTTGACGAGGAGGCATCGCCTAAAGAGAAAGTGTATACAGGCGGTATTCTCCATATCTATCTGGATGAACTTGATAACCGCACGAAAGCCCAGCAGTCGTTGCGTCCCAATGGCTTTACTGAACCGACATTAGTAAACGATTTTCCAATCAGAGACCACAAAGTTGTACTGCATATACGCCGTAGAAGGTGGTTGGATGATACTGGGAAAAATGTCGTATTGAACGTATATAATCTGGCCGTTACAGGCACCCGCTACTCGGAGGAGTTTGCGGCTTTTTTAAAAGAACGCCTTGGATACGTCCCCAGTGACGGCCCGTTCGCTGGGGCAATATTACCGGATTGACGGGGATACGCTTGAGCGTGTTTATAAAGAGCATCTGAGCGGTTATTATTCTTGGAAAGACCGCCCTCACGCAGACAAATATCTTCTTTTCCCAGAGAACTTTAGCCCAAGAATGAGTATCGATGAGACATCTACAAAAGATGGAGAACTCTTCACCATACTCTCTAATAAAGAGGGGCATTGTAAAAAAGGAAGCATAGCAGCAATTATCAGGGGCACCAGAGCGGAAGATGTTGTGGATGCATTACAGAAAGTTCCCGAGCTTGTAAGAAAACAAGTTGGGGAGGTTACTTTGGACTTTTCCAGCAGCATGGCTGCCATAGTAGAAACCGTCTTTCCATGGGCATATCGCACCCTGGATCGGTTCCATATGCAAAGCATGGCGATAGATGCGATCAGGAACTTGAGAATGAAGCATAAGAGGGAGGCGATGGCAGAGGAGGCTGCTGCGAGGAAAAGGTACAGGCAAGATCAAATCAAGAAGAGAGAACACATGAAAAAGAAGTACAAAATATACAGGGAGGGTCATCCACTCCCTCAAATAAAGGCGTATATTCCAGAACGAGTAGAGAACGGGGACACTATTCCTGAACTTCTTGAAAGGTCTGCTTACCTCTTGACGATGTCTTCAGAAAAGTGGACCGAGAATCAGAAAAAAAGGGCTCAAATACTCTTTCGGCGCTTCCCAGACATAAAGAACGCATACAGCCTTTCCCACTCGCTAAGAGTCATCTTTAATAACAGAAACGCGACGAAAGAATCGGCAAGAAGCAGTCTGTCTCAGTGGTATGAGAAGGCAGAAAAGTCTCGAAACGAAGACTTTCGTGTACTATCGCAGACTCTACAATCAAGGGAAGATGATGTGCTTAACTACTTTCTCTTCCGCTCAACCAATGCTTCAGCAGAAGCCCTGAATACCAAAATCAAGGCATTCAGGGCTCAACTTAGAGGTATTATTGATCTTAAGTTCTTCCTCTTCAGACTAACCAGAATATATGCGTAAATCGTTCAACTGCTTACAGTTTGTTCCCACGGAAAAATCCCGGTGAGCCCGTTTTCACCCAGGGGTAATTGTTTAACATACTAAGAGTCAGCGGGTTGCGCCCACGGCTTATTTGCCAAGGGCGGCGGCTACGGCCGGATCCAGCTTTTCACCGCGCAGGGCGTCACCGCGGGCGATGATGGTGCCATCGGCCCCGAAGAGGACCATGTGAGGAATACCCTGGATGCCGTAAAGGGCGGCGGGCTCCTGGTGACCGTTGTTGATCTGGTGCCACTGGATGCCGTATACAGCGGCGGTGTCAATGGTGTTCTTCCAGTTCATGCCACGGCTTTCTTCCCAGACGGCTACGCTCAGAACGTCGAAATCGTCACCGTGGTATTTCTCCCATACGGACTTGATGTTGGGGAGTTCGGCCTTGCAGGGAGGGCACCAGGGGGACCAGAAGTCCACCAGGAAAACCTTGCCCTTGCCCACGTAATCGGACAGGCTGCGGGTTTCGTAAACGGGATTGCCTTCCTTGTCGGTGCCAATCACGTGCTGGACGGAGAAATCGGTGTAGGGCTTGCCCACGACCGTGGCCAGGCTGGCCTTGACATTCTCCTTGAGGTTGGCTACAAAGGCGGAATCACGGCCCTCAAGCGGGGCGGTGAGTTTCTCCAGAACCTTGGACAGTTCCTCGGGCTCCAGATCGGAATAAACCTCCTTCAGGGCTTCCACACCTACGGCATTGTCCAGGTTCTTCTTGAGGGCAGCCTTGTTGTATTCAAGGTAAGCATCATAGGCCGAATCGGCAAAAGCCTTGGCGGCTTCGGCGTCGTCTTTCAGGGAGATAAGACGGGTACGGTAGTTCTGGGCGAAGGTCTCGTTCCACTCGTTGAACTCGGCCAGCTTCTCCTCGGTGGTCTTGGTTTCTTTGCAGGCCAGCACCAACGTAGCGGCGGCGGCCATAAGGATAAGGGTTCTTGCTTTCATTTTGTTAGCTCTTGATTTTCAGGATGCAAATATAAGAAAAAGCGGCCATTAACTGACCGCTTTTTCAAAAAACTCTTTAAAAGCTTAGCGACGCTCTCCGCGGCCGCCTTCACGGCCACCCTCGCGACGACCACCACGGCCGCCACGGCCACCGCGCTCACCGCGACCGCCTTCACGACGGCCTGCGCCGGGAGCGGCGGAGTTGGCTGCGAAACCAGCGTTGGGGGAGAGATCCTGCTTGCCGTACTTCTCACCGTTGCAGATCCACACCTTGATACCCATGGTACCCATCTGGGTGTTGGCTACTGCAAGAGCGTAGTCGATATCGGCACGGAAGGTGTG
>JAFPGC010000039.1 GCA_017423025.1 Bacteroidales bacterium | reverse complement strand
GGCCAAGAAAGGCAGTAGCTATAACATTTTGTCCAATACCAAGGCCTGGGGTCCCTATTTGCTGGGCGCCGGGGTGCTGGCTCTGATTCTCTGGATTCTGGGCGCTTTTGCCACAGGAAACATCTACCGGAAGAAACTCTTCGGTACCCGCAAAATTGAAGGCTGGCGCCGGGATGTCCCCCTGGACGGCAATCTCTTTGCCGCCTATTATGTGATGGATGGCAGCCGCCGCTTTTATCTGGACGGCGAAAAGTACAGCCGCGGCCTTATGGGAGCCATCTTCCTCAAATGGATGCTGGAAGGGAAAGTGAGCGCCCACCGGGGCTGGTCCAAGAGAAACATCAAGCTGGCGCTCCGAAATGACGTTGAAATCAATGACCCCGTAGAGGCCGATTTGTACGAGATGTGCCTGGCGGCCGCCGGTCGGGACATGATTCTGACCCCCCGGGAGTTCAAGCGTTGGTCGCGCTGGAATTATGAGCATATCAAGAGTTGGCCTTACCGGGCCCGGGGCAAGGGACGGAGCTACCTCCTCCGGAAAGGCTATATCAACAAGAAAGACCGTGGTGCCGAAGAGGGTTTCGGTGCCCTGAAAGAAGTGATAGAGTTCAAGAATTTCCTGAAAGATTTCACCATCCTGAATCAGCGTACCATCCCTGAGGTGCATCTTTGGAATCAGTATCTGATTTACGCGGCCCTGTTTGGCATTGCCGATAAGGTATCCAAGCAGATGAAGAAACTCTATCCAACCGAATTTGCCGAATACTCCCAAGACCACTTGTTAGACATGTTTGCCATGATGGCGCTGGGATACCTGGTGCAGAAGCTGGCCGATGCGGGTCTGCGCGCTGCCGCCACCCAGGCCGCCCGTGAGAGCGGTGAAGGCGGCAGCTCGTCCGTAGGAGGAGGCGGAGGCCATTCCGGTGGCGGCGTAGGCGGTGGAAGCCGATAAGAATTAATACGGAAAACGATGATAAAGAAAACAATCACTTACATGCTGTGCATCCTGGGCCTGGCCATGGCCGCCCAGATGGGAGCACTGGCCCAGAATGCCGGAGACTGGCAGTTGGTAAAAACCGAAACGAAAGGCGCAGGAGGCTCCTGGGAAAACGGGCAGAAGGTTCGCATAGACCGTTCTTACCGGAACGGAAACTTCTCCTATGAGCGGAAAGTGTCCTCCGGGAACGCCCTCATGGTGTTCACCTCCAAGGGCAAGTTCGCGGAGCCGGAGAAGTCTTACGCTCCCGGCGAAAGCTTTACCCTGGGGGTATCGGTATCTACCTCCGGAGATGCAGGCGCCGAACCGGCGAACATCTACGGCCGCGTAACCCTTGTTTCCGAAGCAGGGGAGGTTCCCCTGACGTCGGCTCGCGGGGAAACCGTGTCCAAACCGGCCCGCGGGGAGACCAGAACGCTCGCCTTGAGCGGAAAAACGCCCACTCAGGGACGTGAAATGTCCATTATCCTCTCCTGTAACGGCATGGATGTGGTATTCAAGTACCAGCGGGAAACCAGTGGAGAAGAGGTTGTGGAGGACGTGGCTCCCGAAGAGACGGCAGAGATAGAAGAAACCCCTGCCGAAGAAATCTCCGACAGGGATTATCCGGAACCTATTCCCGAGCTGGAAGTATCAGAATTTTCACTTGGGAAAATCCTCATGCTGCTGGGCCTTCTTATCCTGGCCGTGGTGGATATTGTCTTTATGTTCCGTCGGCCCAGGAAATAACCTCTTGGGCTACTGGGCAGGGATTACGTAAATCTCTACACGACGGTTTTTGGCGCGTCCCGCCTCGGTGGAATTATCTGCCACCGGGTGGTTGAAGGACAGGCCTTCCGCCTCTATGCGGCTGGCTTCAATTCCCTTGTCTACCAGGAAGGCGGCCACTTTCTTGGCACGCTCGGTGGAAACCCTCTGGTTTACCTCCGCGCTGCCTACGATGTCTGTGTGGCCGAACACGCGGATGCGGGCGTCTTCCATGTCTTCAATCTCGTCCACCAGCTCTTTCAGGGAGTCCTTGGCCTCATCTCCCAGGTCTGTTTTGTTAAAGCCGAAGAGGATGCCGCTGTCAAAGGTGACCTTGAGGGCGATGGTGCCGTCTTCCAGGGTGACGGATTCTACGGTGGCGCCTTTCAAATCGGCCAGTTCGTTGGCCTTTTTATCTACGCGCTCCTGGGTGGTGGGAGTGGTTTCTGTGGTGGTGGTGGGCTGTTGCTTGGTGGTGCCGCAGCCAACAGCTACGAGGCCGGATATGACAAGGGCCGGAAGCAGTTTTTTAAGGCTAGTCATAAGTAATAGTCGTTAAGGTGTTTAGCTATTTACAAATATAACAAAAATACTTAACAAAAAAGTGCGTCAAGCTTGCTTGAACGCACTTTTTTGTGGCTTATTTCTAAGTCCCTAGAAACGGCAATGGGTGGGGTCCACTCCGGGGGTGGGGGTGTAGGTTACCTCTACCCCATCGGCCTTAACCTTTATGACGTTGAAACCGGGGGTTCCGTGGCCCAGGGCGTTGGCGACAGGACCCGCCGTAACGAAACGGATGCCCTCCACCGTGGTGTCGTACTCCTGGTGGGTGTGCCCGGCAAAGACGATGTCCACACCGTACTTCTTGAACAAATCCAGGTATTGGCGTCTCTTTTCCCGCGAGAAATTGAAATAGTCCTCTTTCTCATCCAGGGTTTCCCGGATAACGGGGCAATGCAGGAAGACAAAGGTGTACCGGCAATTCTGGGCCGATGCAAGCTCCCCTTCCAGCCAGACCAGCTGTTCGGCCTCCACATCCTCAACTCCATCCTTGATGCAGTTGGAATCCATGCCGATGAACGCGCATCCCTTCTCCTGGAAAGAGAAGCGGTCGTAGCCGCGGCGGGCGATGTACGCCGCCTGTTTTTCGCGGGTGAAACCCAGGTAGTCGTGATTGCCCGGGACGGCATAGGCCGGAGCCTCAATCCCGGCCAGGCAGGCCCGATAGACGGAATCCTGCAGAGCGCTTTCCGGATTGTCCACCAGGTCTCCGGTGATGACTACACAGGCAGGGGCTAGGGCATTGACAGCCTCAACGGCCGCCCTGAACAGGGAATCCGAGTGAGTGTACGCCGCAGAATTGTCAATGAATCCTATCTGGGTATCACTCATCTGAACAAAGGTAAACGGTTCAAAAGAATTGCAAGCGGCAGTCAGCAAAGCAGCCATAACAAGAGAATAAGCTTTCATAATTCAATATCGGACAGGGGTGTGAATGGAAGGGACATAAGATTGGAGCAGGGAGCCATATTCTTCGATGGGCTTCTGCGAAGGGAAGCGCTCAAAGTACTCGGCATCCATGTAAACCGCGAAGGAAGTCACGTTGTGGATGCCGTAGCCGGCATAGGTCTCCAGGTCGCTCCGGCAGACCTCCGGGTGCCAAGGAAGTTCCACGGCCGGCCGTTTCCAGCGGCTGAAAAGCGAAGCATCCAGCCAGTACTCCAGCACCACCGCATCCTTAGCATCAAACACCTCCAGATTGGCTTCCAGCCAGCGCAGGTTATCCCCGTTGGTAACCGGATATCCCCGCGGGCACTCCGCATCCTCCATGGTCAGGGGCACATCCCAGGAACGGTAGATGGGCGCGAACTCCAGGAAGATACCCCCTTCCGGCTGCACCTTCACGGGCGGTTCCATAAAGTGCGAGTAGGCCAGGTGGGCCACCCGGGCCTTGGGATCCACTTGGCGGATGGCCCGCAGCATGCAGTTCTCAACTATCAAGGCCTGCTCGCTGGGAGAATAATCCAGGCAGAGGGGGCAGCAGCAAACCGGCGCGTTGTCGTCCAGCCAGAAGTAGTAGCGGTGATTGCCGGGCTTCAGCACCTTTGCCAGCGACGCAGCGTTGGAAGCAATAATATCAAGGGCCTTCTGCGAATGCACACAGCAGTTGAAATCGGCCGTCCTTACTCCGGAGCTGTCCATCCGGAACATTTCGGGGGCTTCGTCAAACAAATCCCGCGGAAGCAGCTCTGCCATTGCGTGCAGCTGATGCTCTACCGTAATGCCGTTCTTGCGGCAGGCTTCGGTGAAAGCCCGGCCCTTGTCCGTATTCAGGAAAGCCACCACCTCGGAGGGTGTGATATGGGTGCCGATGGTGTTGATGCCGCTGCGGGCGGCGATGGCGGGCCAGTCGACCTCGGCCAACTCCTTGGTGCTCAACACGATGCCGCGCATTTCCCACCAACCTTCCTCCTTCGCAGGCTGGGCACAGGACAAAAGGAGAAGCGCACTGATGAGCAGGGCCGTAAATCGCAGATTCATAATGTCACGAATTTATACAAAATTAGCATTTTATTTAGTATATTCGCACAGCGAACTTACTATTAATTAACCATATGAAACCCATTCTTCCTCTATTTCTGGCGCTAGCCTGTGTTGCGTGCGCGCCCAAGGACAACCATGCCCCTGTAGCCAGGCATGTCGTGTTCATCGGCATTGACGGATGGGCCGCCGAGGCCGTCCGCCAGGCTCCGGCCCAGGACCTGCCCAACATCCATGCCCTCATGGACCACGGCAGCTGGACCCTCTCCAAGCGCTCCGTGATGCCGTCGGCATCGGCCATCAACTGGGCCTCCATCATGAACGGACTGCCCACGGAGATGCACGGATTTGACAAGTGGAACTCTACCCACGGCACCATCCCCTCCACCTCCGACAACGGTCACGGCATTCCTCCCACCCTTTTCACCATCCTGCGCGAGCAGCATCCCCAGGCCGTAACGGGCTGCATCTATGACTGGGACGGAATTGGCGCCGTAACGGACACCCTGGCCATGAGCTGGCACTACTACACCAAGACCTACACCTCCACGGATGACGTCATCATTCCCGTAGAGGACTATACCCGCATAGCCACCGACTACATCAAGGAAAACAAGCCCGAGTTCTTCTTCCTGTATTTCGGCACCCTGGATGAGGCCGGACACGTCCGCGGCTGGTACAGCGAGGAGTATATGGAACGCCAGCGCATCCTGGATGCGGCGGTGGGGCAGGTCATAGAGGCGCTCAAGGAAGCCGGCATTTACGACGATACCGTGATTGTAATGTCGGCCGACCACGGCGGCGTGGAGAAGCACCACGGCAAGTTCACCCTGCTGGAGTTGGAGACGCCCCTCATCGTCTGCGGCAAGGGCATCCAGGAAGGCTATGAAATCAAGGCACCCGTGATGCAGTACGACACGCCCGCCGTCATGGCCGATATCCTGGGCCTCCAAATCCCCGAAGACTGGAGAGGCCGTCCCTTCCCGGAAATCTACAAATAGCCCCTCACGATGGCAACCCGTAAACCCCTATCCTGCGCCCTTCTCCTGAGCTTTCTGCTCATAGGTTTTTGTTACAAAGCATCGGCCCAGGACAAGAGCCTCCATCAGCTCCAGCAGGAGTTCGTGGACCTTCGCTTCGGCATGTTCGTGCATTTCGGGCTTCCCACCTTCCAGGAGGCCGATTGGACCGACCCGGATCTGGACGCCGCCGTCTTCAATCCCACCAAGCTGGATACCCGCCAGTGGGTGGCTACGGCCAAGAGTGCCGGCGCCACGTTCATCTGCATCAGCGTCAAGCACCACGCCGGATTCTGCATGTGGGATACTGCCACCACAGATTACAGTGTAATGCATACCCCGCTGGGAAGGGACGTGCTCAAGGAACTGACCGATGCCCTGGCCGAAGCCGGAATGCAGGTGATGTTCCATTTCTCCATCCTGGACACGCATCACAGGATCCGCCACACGCTCCCCTTCACCCCGGAGAAGACAGCTTTCATCAAGGCCCAGATCAAGGAACTCCTCACCGGCTATGGCCCGGTGAACACCATCATGTTTGACGGCTGGGACGCCCCCTGGGGCCGCATTTCCTACACCGACGTCTCCTTCCCGGAGTTATACTCTTATATCAAGAGCCTGCAGCCTGACTGCCTGGTAATGGACCTCAACGGCGCCAAGTACCCCCAGGAAGCCCTCTTCTACTCCGACATCCGCTGCTACGAGCAGGGCGCCGGGCAGAAGATATCGGCCCAGGTCAACCGCCTTCCCGCCATGGCCTGCTATCCCCTGCAGCGCACCTGGTTCTGGAAAGAGTCCTTCCCCACCGACGAGCTCAAGGACGTGGAGAAGATTGTGGCCGATAATATCATCCCCTACAACCAGGCCTACTGCACCTACATCCTCAACGCCGCCCCCAACCGCGAAGGGCTCATAGACCCCAATGCACAGGAAGCTATGCGCCGGATCGGCCGACTCTGGAAAAACACCGGCCACCTGGTGGACGTACCGGAAGCCCCCGCGCCCATTACCGCCATCAACCTGGCGGTGGACAGGACCTGCGATTCCTCCTGGTCGGAGGACTGCGACCTTATGGACCTGGCCAACGACGACAACTTTGCCACGGCCTGGGTCTCCAGCCCGTCCGTCAAAGAGCCCTGGTGGAAGGTGAAACTGGACAAGAATACGCCCGTCTCCATGGTGGTAATCACCGAACGGGGTGAGCCCCGGATCAGCAAACTGGTGGTGGAAGCCCTTCAAAACGGCGAATGGAAGTCCATAGCCACCGACGCCTCCCGCGAAAGCCGGGTGCACATCTGCCGCTTCTCCCCCACTCGGGCCAACGCCATCCGCGTGCGTTTCATCTCGTACGAGGGACTCCTCTCCATCTCCGAAGTGGGAGTTTACAATGAATTGCCGAAGATTCCCAAAAATAACTAACTTTGCAAGTATGAAAAACATCCCCCACATTCTTGCGATCTTCGCCAGCCTGGCTCTTACGGGATCGGCCCTGGCGCAGCAAAAAGTGACATTCACCCCCCAATGGACCCCTCAGGCCCAGTTTGCCGGTTACTATGTAGCCAAGGAACTCGGCTTTTATGAGGAGGCCGGGATTGACGTGGAAATCGTCCATCCCAACGCTACGGAATCGGCCATCTCCCGCCTCCGCAGCAACGCCAGCCAGTTTACCACCCTGCAGCTCTGCCAGGCCATGGAGACCATTGACAACGGCATTCCGCTGGTCAACATTCTCCAGACGTCCATGAACAACGGACTGGTCATCGTGTCCCGCAACGACGAAAATCCCATCAAGCAGAAAGGCATCCGGGTAGGTACCTGGAGTGTAGGGTTCGACCAGATTGCCCTGGCCATGAGTCTCAAGGAAGACCTCAATTACGAATGGGTCCGTTTTGCCACCAGTATCAACCTCTTCGTTGCCGGTGCCATTGACGCGACCCTGGCCATGAGTTACAACGAATACTACTTGCTCAAGCAGAGTGGGGTCCAGTTCACAGAGAATAATGTGTATCGCTTCTGCGACCACAACTACAACGTTCAGGAAGATGGGGTGTACATGCTAAGGGACTGCTACAACAAGAACAAGGAAGCCGCCCATAGCTTTGCCCAGGCCAGTAAAAGGGGCTGGGAATATTGTGCCGAGCATCCGGAAGAGGCGCTGGAAATTGTGATGAAATATGTGAAGATGTTCAATGTGGCCACCAACCGCACCATGCAGAAACTCCAGCTGCAGGAAATCCTGAGACTGCAGGTGGACCGGGATTCCGGAGAACGTGAATTCCGTCTGCGTCCGGATATGGTCAAGCTGGCCTCTGACCTCATGCTGGAAAGCCAGCTCCTCCTCAATGAAGTCACTTACGAACAAATCTTAGCCGAGTAAGCGCCATGGAACTACACTTAGACTTTCTCCGGACCTCCTTCTCCCGCCGGCTCAATATCATTGTAGCCGCCCTGGCCAGTATCGTCTTCCTAGCGGCCGTGGGCTTTCTCTTTCTGCAGTCCAGGGAGGCTGTAAGGCGCGAGGCTATGGAACACGCCTCCCAGTTGCTCAACAATACCGCCCTTCGCGTGAACACCATCCTGGATCGCGTGGAGGTGGCCACCGATAACACCGACTGGCTGGTTCTCCGCCATCTGGACACCCCGGATTCCGTATACGCCTACGCCAAGTCCATCCTCAGGAACAATCCGGAACTCAACGGATGCTCCATTGCCTTTGAGCCCTATTACTTCCCCAAGAAAGGCCGGTATTACTCTGTATACTCTCACTTTAATGAAGAGGGTGAGATTAAAACGGAACTGGAAGGAAACGAGCAGTACGAGTACTTCTATATGGACTGGTACCAGCTTTGCAAACTGCTGGACCGTCCCGTCTGGACCGAACCTTTCCTGGATGAAGACCCCAACGACGAATCCCAGAGCAAAATGATTGTCTCCTACGGCAAACCGCTCAAGGACAAGAATGGCAAGTATATCGGGACCATCGCTACGGACCTCTCCCTCGGCTGGCTGTCAGAGACCATTTCGGCCGTCAAGCCCTATCCCCATTCCTACAGCTTTATGATTGGCAAGAGCGGCACCTTCTTCGTGCATCCGGATCCCGAGAAACTGCTGTTCCAGAGCATCTTCACCGAGACGCTGGATCAGGACAATCCAGCGCGGATGGAACTGGGCCAGGCTATGGTCCACGGAGAAGAAGGGGTAAAGCAACTGATGGTGGACGGCGAGCTTTGCTATGTGTTCTACAAGCCCCTCGGTAACACCGGATTCAGCGCCGCCATCGTGTGCCCCGAGAGGGACATCTTCAACGGCTATACCCGCCTGAGGAATGTGGTTATTATGATCTTCATCCTGGGTATGCTCATCATGCACCTCATTTTGAGCTATGTGTTCCGGCACCAGATTGAACCGCTGAGCAGCCTGGCCGAACAGGCCGAGACCATAGCCGCCGGCAACTTTGACCAGGTTCTGCCCAACACCGACCGCAAGGACGAAATTGGCCGATTGTGCCAATCTTTCTCGGGCATGCAGCACTCCCTGGTGAAATATATCGAGGAAGTCAAGTCCACATCGGCCGAAAAAGCCTCCATCGAGAGGGAGCTCATGGTGGCCAGTGACATCCAGATGAGCATGGTGCCCCGCATCTTCCCGCCGTTCCCGGACCGCGCAGATATTGACCTCTACGGCTCCATGACCCCGGCCAAGGAAGTGGGAGGTGACCTGTACGATTTCTTCGTGGAAAACGAGCACCTGTACTTCTGCATCGGCGATGTCTCCGGCAAGGGCGTTCCCGCCTCCCTGTTCATGGCCGTGACGCGCAATCTTTTCCGCGTCATTGCCCAGCAGGGCCACACCCCCGAGGATATTGCCACCCAGATTAACCACGCCTTATCGGCCGATAACGACCAGGGCATGTTCGTGACCATGTTCATAGGTATGGCCAACCTCAAGACCGGCCGCCTGGACTTTTGCAACTGCGGACACAACCCGCCCGTCATCTGCGAACCCGGCAAGCCCGCCTACTTCCTGCCCATGGAGAACGTCAACACGGCCCTGGGTACCTGGGACGAGCTGGTGTTCAAGGGAGAGTCCATCAAGGACATCCGCGAGTGGCAAATTCTCCTGTACACCGACGGCCTCAACGAAGCCGAGAACCCGCAGTACGAACTCTTCGGCAACGACCATCTCCTGGACGTCATGGCCGATGCCAATCAGATGGATGCCAAGAGCGTCATCCACATGCTGCAGCAGGCCGTAGAAAAGCATCGTGACGGCGCCGCCCCCAACGACGACCTCACCCTGTTGTGCCTCAAAATCCTCAAAGCATAACAACCTAAAAATCTTATAATTATGAAATTGGACGGCAGGCGCGAGAGCACCAATGTAGAAGACCGAAGAGGGGCTACCGGCAAGGTAGCCGGTATGGGTATCGGCGGTATCGCCATCGTAGCCATCATCACCCTCCTGATGGGGGGCAACCTGGGAGACGTATTCCAATCCGTAGTGGAATCCGGCGCCCTCCAGGGCCAGACGGTGAGCAATTACGAGCCCACCCCCGAAAACGAGGCCCTGGCCAAGTTCTCCCGCCAGATCCTGGCCTCTACCGAGGATGTCTGGACCCGCTACTTCGCCGACAACGGTCTGGGCGCCTACAAGGCCCCTACCCTGGTGCTCTACACCGGCAGCACCAGCACCTCCTGCGGACAGGGTCAGGCCGCCATGGGTCCGTTCTACTGCAGTGCCGACGAGAACCTGTACATAGACTTGTCCTTCTTCTCCAGCATGCGCCAGCAGCTGGGGGCCGACGGCGACTTCGCGTACGCCTACGTCATCGCCCATGAAGTGGGACATCACGTGCAGCACCTGCTGGGCACCCTGGACCAGGCACACAGCCAGATGGCCCGCATGTCCAAGGCCGATGCCAACCGCGTGAGCGTGCGCATAGAGTTACAGGCCGATTTCTACGCCGGCGTCTGGGGCCACTACGAGAGCAGCCTCTTCGGATCGCTGGAACAAGGCGACCTGGAGGAGGCCATCAACTGCGCCTCGGTCATCGGCGACGACTATCTCCAGAAAAAAGCGCAAGGCTATGCCGTGGAAGAATCATTCACTCACGGCACAGCCCAGCAGCGTATGAGATGGCTCAAGAAGGGCCTCAACACTGGCGACATCCGCCAGGGAGACACCTTCAGCCTTTCTGACGGACAGTTATAATTTTATTCTCCACCAGCATGGCTACACTTGCAAGAACGTAGTAAACTACGGTCTGGATAGTCATGTACCATAGCTCAGGGGCTATGGCACTGAGCGAACCCGTATTGCTGAGGGTCATGTAGGCCCGGCACCCGAAGGTGGTGGGGAACACATAGGAAATGACCTTCCAGAAAGGAGAGAAGTTGGAAGCGGGCCAGGTGAATCCGGTCAGGAACACGGCGATGGGGCTCACGAACAGCAGCAACACCAGCACGGTCTCTCGTTTGGCAATGGCCGATGACCAGGTGAAGCTGAACAGGATGATATCGGCCACGAAGAAGGCCAGCAGGATGAGTGTATCCCAGAACGAGGCCTGGATGGGCATGTGGAACAGCCAGGGAACCAGAATGGCCCCATAGACTCCCAGGAACATGAAGATGAGGAAATAGGCGGCGCCACGTCCCAGTACGATACGTCCAACGCCATGACCGCCAATCTGTCTCGCAAAGCTGCGTCCTTCTTCCCGCAGGGTTCCGGCCAGGGTGGTGGACCCGTAGAACATCACCTGCTGCAGAATCATGAACAGGCACATGTACACGAAGAACATGGTGAAGGAGATGTTGGGGTTGTACAGGCGGGTATCGTCGTATTGGATGGGTTCCACCAGCTGCAGGGCGTCCTGTCCCGTGAAGCCGGAAGCCGCATAGCGCTCGGTCTGGATGGTGTGCACCTCGTCCAGCATCACCAGGTTAGTTCCTATGGTGAGGGCCTTATAATAGAGGAAAGTGGACATATCGGCATAAGTGCTCACCGTAGCCTGTTCCGCGTGAACGATACGGGTATCAAAGTCTTCGGGGATCAGCACAATGCCATGCACCTTTCCGGAGACCATCAGTTCCTGAGCTTCCTCCAGGGAAATGCAGCTGTAAGCCAGTTCACACTCCCGCGTGGCATCCAGTTTCTGCAGATAGCGGCGGCTGTAACTTCCCTGCGAAAGGTCCACCACAGCCACGGGCATCTCGTCCACCGAGCCAATGGAGTAAATCCAGTTGTACAGGGGCGGATACACCAGACCGGCAAAGAAGAAGATGATCATCACACCGCTGTCATGGAAGACTTCCCGCAGTTCGTTGATAAAGATTTGCCAGGTTTCACTGAACCATTTGCTAATGTAACTCATATTAGTTCCTGGGATAATTCTGATACTTATAGGCGTTATACAAACGCTTGCAGAGGACAAAGGGCAACAGCTGGAATGCCAGCAGGGCAACCAGGTACGGCCACCAGGCGTCGAATCCGCATCCGAAGTAAACTACCTTGGTATAAATAAGGTAATAGAATCGCAGCGGGAAGAGGATACTCAACCCCTGGACGCCGGCCGGGATGGCCGATATGGGCAAGGTGAATCCGGCAAAGGAGAAGCCCAGCACGCTATAGAGGGCCGACAGGCACACGCCCAGACGCAAGGTGGGCACAACGGACACGATGAACACCGCGATGGCCTCATAGGCCAGGATCATGGCAAGGGTGGCCAGGATGAGCCAGCCCACGTTCCCGGCGATGGGATAATGCAGCGGACCGAAGAGCAGCAGCTGCAGGCAAGTCCCCAGCACGGTGAAAAGCACAGTGTAAGGCACCAGCTTCCCCACGATGGCGGTCCAGATGTCGTCCCCGGTGCATTCCAGCAGATGCTTGGAGGTGCCGTACTTGAGCTCGGAACCCACGGAGTAGGCTACTACCAGAGTAACGCACATGCCCAGGATACCCATCAGGATCATATTCACCAGATAATAGGAGTAATTGGTGGGGGCGTTACCAATATAATGGGCATCCGTGGTAATGGGTTGCAGGCGTCCCATGATTTCGTATTCCGGGACTCCTTTGGCCCTGAGGACCTGCCGCTGAACGGCACCGTTGGTGAGGTTCACCATGAACAGGATATCCTTGTAGGCCAACGCTCCGCCAATGACGGGGTACATCAGGTTCACCTGCACCTGCAGTTTGGGGCAGTGGAAAGCCTGCACCTCCTGGTCAAAATGTTCGGGCACCACCACATAGCCGTTGATGCGGCCGGTCTCCAGTTCCCGCTGGGCGGCTGATAAGGAGGCGAACTCCACCACCTGCCCCATCTGGGTAGCATCCAGCTGCTGGCGGAAGTTGCGGGAAGTGGACGAATTGTCCAGGTCCACCACACCTATCCGGAGCTCCTGGGGAAGGCCTTCCTTCATGAAGGTGGTGAAGAACAGCGTGGCGGCCAGCATCACGCCCACCGAGCCCAAGAAATAGATGGGACGGTTGCGCCAGATGCGGATTTCACGCCGGATAACGTTATAAAGATTCTGTAACATTATTTTTCTTTTGCAATCATAATGGCACTCATGCCCGGACGGAGGCCGGGAACGGCAGCCACGGGACGGCAGCGTACTTCGAAGGTACGGGTGTCGAATTCACCGATTTCTTTGGTGGCACGCCAGGTAGCGTAGGATTCACGGGGGTTCAGGTAGTAGACCACGGCCTCTACTTCACGGTTGTCCAGGGCCGGAATCGTCAAGGTCACGTGCTGACCGGACTGAAGGCTATGCAGGCGGTCTTCTCGGATGTTGAAGGTGAACCACATGTCATGGATATCCTGGATGGTCATGATGGGAGAACCCTGGCCCACCAGCTCACCCACCTTGGGATAACGGGCGGCGATGATACCGTCAGAGGGGGCCGTGAGGTTGATCTCGTCCAGATAGGCGTTCACCAGTTCCACGGCGGCGTTGGCCCTTTCCACCAGGGCCACAGCGGCGTCCTTGTCCTCCTGACGGGCGCCTTTCACGGCCATGTCATACTGGCTCTTGGCGGCATTCGCCGTAGCCACGGCGGCCTTGTACTGGGCTTCCACCTCGTCAAACTTCTGGTCGGAAACCACTTTCTCGTCGTGCAGGGACTTCATGCGCTCATAGGACTTGCGCATCACGTCCTCCCCTACCAGGGCTTTCTGCCAGATCTCGTAAGCACCGGTAATCTGCTCCTGCTGGGCGCCGTTGTAAGCCTTGTTGCGCTGGGCCACGGCGGCAGCCTTGGCGGCGTTGGCCTCGGCTATCTTGGAACGGATCTCGGGAGAATCGATAACCACGAGGGTATCGCCCTTGTGCACCATCTGTCCCTCATCGGCCAGGAAAGCCTCGATACGGCCGGGAACCTTGCCGGAGACACGGTATTCCGTGGCTTCCGCTTCGCCCTGAATCACTTTTTCCTTGGGACGGGACACCATATAGCCGATGACGGCCACTACCAGGACCAAGCCAATAAGGCCGGCCACACCTGCAATCAGATTGTAATTCTTTTTCATATTATTCTATTTTTACTATTTACTTTTCTACGAAGTACCTCCGGAGCGAAGCGACCCAGGGGGTCTGGGGGATTAGTCCCCCAGTGAGTGAAACTCCTTTTAGAGAGCTTTACAAAGCTCACCTTCAGCTTTGAGCAGCTGGGCTGCGGCCATTTGGAGTTCGATGCCTGCATCGATGTATTCACTGTGGGCGCTGAGCCACGCGGTCTGGGCACCCAGGACGGTATTGGTAGGAACCACTCCGGCTTCGAAGCCGATAGTAGCCTTGCGAAGGTTCTCCTCGGCGTTTTCCAGGTTGGAGAGGGTCATCTCCACCTTTTCGTGGGCCTCGCCCAGGACTTTGCGCTGCTGCGCAACCTGCAGGCCGATAAGCTCGCGGGCGTCCTCGTACTGGGTCTGGTACAGCGTGGCTTCGGCCTTGGCCTTCTTGTAGCGGTTCACATTCTCCAGCCCGTGGAAAATGGGCACGTTCACCATGACACCGGCCACGAACGTTCCGCCGTTCCAGGTGTTCTGGATGCCGTTGAAGGCATTGGGGTTGGAAATGAGGTAATTGGCCGTGAGGGCTACCTTGGGCATCATATCGGCCCTTATCACCTTGGCTTTCTTGTCATATATCTTTCCGGCCAGCTGGAGGCTGCGGGTCTCGGGACGGTCGGCATAGATGTCTTCCAGGGATTTCTGGGCCGGGGTCTGCGGCTCGGGAATCACGTCGATGGCTTCATCGGCCAGCACAATTTCGCTTTCCAGAGGAAGGCCGATGCGCTTGCAAAGCAGCATCTTGGACAGGGTGAGGCCGTTGTCAGCCTTGGTGAGGAGCATCCGGGCTTCGTTCACCTTGACCTTTACCTGCAGGGCGTCGGATTCGGTGGCTACGCCGGCGGCGATGGCCTTGTCCACATCGGCCTGCATCTGCTGCAACAGGTCCAGATAGCTCTGTGCCAGCTTTTTCTTATTGGAGATGGAGATAATCTGCCAGTAGGCCTGGTCCACGTCCAGCACCACGTCAGCGTACTTCATGTCGTACTTGCTCCGGGCCAGGTCTTCGGCCAGGGAGGCCATCTGGTTGGAATAAACGATCTTTCCACCTACGAACACCGGCTGCTGCACGCTCACCGCACCTACCCAGATATTGTGCAGGTCCGGATGCAGGGCCTTGTCAATATCGGCCCCGATGGCGTTCACCGGTTCGGCAATGTTGGGGACGAGTCCTGCCAGGGAAGAGGGATCCACGCCCTGGAGCATTTTGAGGACGGTCTGCCACATGGGGCTGCCCATGTATTCGGCAGCCAGGGCAGGGTTGGTCTGGATGGCTGTCATGAGCTGGGTCATGCTCTGGGTCATACCGGCACTCAGCTGCTGCGCGGCACCGGCCATAGCTGCATCCAGCTGCCCCTGCACCAGGGTTCCTGCGTTTTGCAGCATCTGGCTCTGGGCGTCGCCGATGAGGGCGATGTCGCGGCTGTTATATAGATAGGCGCCCGTAGCGCTCACGGACGGGAAGTAATTGGCAAGAGCAATCTTGCGGTCGTAAGAGGCCATCTTAATCTGGGTGCGGGCCTGCTCCAGGTCTTTGCTTTGCTGGACAGCCATCTGCTGGCAGTCATCCAGGGTCAGGGTCTGCTGGGCGCTGGCGGCAATGCCGGTGAGCAGCAGGGCGGTCAAAAGGACAGTTTTTTTCATTTTTGTCATATTGTCAGTTTTTCATTGTTTTCAATCCGGATTATCCTTTCTGCAAATTCTTTACCGAATTTTACCTAAAAATAGCGCATAATCGCCTTCAAATTATCCTTTTGGTCGAAAATTGCGAAAAATTGCAAATTTTGAGAAAAATTGTTTACCTTTGTCGAAAATTTGCAAAATGGAGAACGAAGCACTTCAGACCATAGACATCCGGCGCATCCTGTCGCTGGCACCTATCATTGATGAATATTCCCTGGGCTCGGATTTGATCCTGGGAGAAGTAAGTGGAAAAAGGGTAGAAAAGAGCGAGGCCATCCTGTCCATGCTCAAGTATCCCGTGAGGTTTGACGGCTACATCATCTTCTTCCTGCGCAAGGGACACTTTACCATAGACCTCAACCTCAACACGTATGAGGTCAAGCCCAACTCGCTCCTGATGAACGTGCCGGGCAACATCATCAAACTCTCCTCCTACGATGAAGACCACATAGGAGATGCCGAGCTCTACTTTGTGCTGGCCTCGCGGGAATTCATGAGCGGCATCCGCTTCGATTTCAACAAGCTCTTCCAGGAGAGCCTTACCCTGTGGAAGAATCCCTGCATAACTCTTAACGAAGAAGACCAGGCCCTGGCCCAGGAGTATTTCAACCTGGCGCGTAACGTCATCCTGAGCAAACAGCTTAACAAAAGGGAAATCATAGGTTCCCTCATAACATCCTTCACGTATGTGACCATGGACGTGTGGACGCGCGAACTCAACGAGTCGCGCAAGGCCGAGAACCCGTCATCGGCCCGCATGAACCAGCTTTTCGAGCGTTTTCTGGCGCTGGTTACCGAGTACCATAATACCCAGCGGGGTATGGCGTTTTATGCCGAGAAGCTCTGCCTCACGCCCAAATACCTTTCCAAGCTGGTGAAAGAAGCCAGCGGGCAAAGCGGGCCCGCCTGGATAGATTCCTTCGTCATTCTGGAAGCGAAGAACCTGCTCAAGTACTCCGACAAAACCATCAAGGAAATAGTGTACGCCCTCCATTTCCCCAACCAGTCGGTCTTCTACAAGTTCTTCAAAGCACATACAGGAATGACCCCCTCCGAATACCGAAAGGGGTAATCCTTATTCTATTTAGGGAAACTACTTCTTCTTCCTTCGGCCGCCCAACAGACGGAGGAGGAGAGGAAGGATATCCTTGCGTACGCTGGTGGCCACAAGGTTCTTGGGCGAATAGTAGCTGCGGGCGCTCTGCACACGGGCGTGAATGGCATCCTCCCCTTTCTGGATACGGTTTTTGCTGCGCGCGAGGGCGGCATCCAACTGTTTCTGGGTCTTAAAGGGATCGGCCTTGGCGTCCTCGGGGGCGAAGATGCCCGTGAACAGTCCTACGAAGCTGTCGCGGAACAGGTACTTCCGGCACAGGATCAGGACAATGACCACCACGAGCAAGACGCCGGCCACTATGAAGGCGGCCGTAGCGTAACTGCCCATGATTTCTCCCAGCAGCATCACCCCGGCAAAAGACAGTACCAGCACAAGGGCGCTCACCATCACCAGGATGAGCACCATCCCGGCCAGGGCCCCCGTCCCCTGGGACAGGCCCTTGGCGGCCTGAAGCTTAAGGTCGTCTACGCGGTCGTCTACGTACCCTATGACTTCATGCCCCAGTCTCTCTACCGGATTCGTGAGTCTATTCATCCTCTTCTATCTGACCGTCAGCCAGTTCTTCAATTTCGTCGTCTATTTCTTCTTCGGCCCTCTCCAAGGCGCAGCGGAGTTTGTCCAGGCCGTCCTCGGCATTCTTGCGAATCTGATTGCGGGTTTTCTCACCCTTTTGGGGAGCAAAGAGGACTCCCAGGATGGCACCGGCTGCCAGACCGGTCACCAGAGCAAAAAAGGAATTGGTCTTCATTGTGTTAGAGAATTAGTGTCAGGTTTTATACAAAGATAAGCATTTTCTGCTTACGAAATCACTATCTTTGCACCATATGTTCAAAGTAAGCGATATTATTACCACTCCGCCCGCAGAATTCCAGACTCCGCTGCAGGAAAAAGTGTACAGCACCTTCGCAGAACTGGAGATTCCGTTCAAAAGGGTGGATACGGACCCCGGCCTCACCATGGAAGACTGTCAGCACATCGACGCCAAAATAGGCGTGCACATAGTCAAGACCATCTTCCTGTGCAACCGCCAGCAGACAGACTTCTATCTGTATGTGACCACGGACGACAAGCCCTTCGTGACGCGGGATTTCTGCGCCGCCATGGGAGGCATCCCTCGTGTGTCCTTCGCTTCACCGGAGTGGCTGGAAAAGCTCACCGGCGTACAGGTGGGCGCCACCACCATCCTCAGCGCCATCCTCCCCCAGTCCCAACCCGTCCGGCTCATCATGGACAAGGTTGTTTCTGAGGCCGATTGGTTCGCCTGCACCGACGGCACCCCCACCTGCTTTGTCAAACTCCGCACCGCCGACCTCCTGGACAAATACCTCCCCGCATCCGGCCACAGCCTGCAGATTATCTGACAACACAAAAGCGGCCCCCTTGTGAGGGGCCGCCTGTTTTTATACCCGTATTGGATAGCAGCTATTAATAGCTGTCTCTGGTCATGAGGGTAATCTTGGAGTAGAGCACCGGAATGTTGGAGATGCTCTGGCTGGTCTGAATAGGGGAATTGGAAATGAGACTGTTCACAATCAGGCCCGTGTTGTAAGCCATATCCTTGAGGTTCTTGTCTATGGTCATGGTCTGCTTGCGGTTCTTGATGTTCTCCTGAGCCGTGACGGTGTTGTCCTGACCGGTGAGAACCGGCATCTTGTCAAAACCGGCCTCTGTCAGAGCCTCAATGACTCCCTGGGCCTGGTTGTCAATGGCAGCGAGTACCATGTCGGGGCACTCACCCTCTGCATAGTAGCTCAGGCGGTCTTCCATGGCGGCCTTGCCGTATTGAGTATCCCAGCTTTCGGTCTTTACCTGGTCGTAGGTCGTCTTGCCGCTCTTGACAATGAGCTTTCCTTCGTCAATGTATTTCTTGAGGAGATCCATGGCGCCCTGATAGTAATCCTTGGCGTTCATGTCGGTCTCGGGACCTTCCAGAATCTCCAGGGTCATGGTAGTGGCACCGGATGCATGGTAATGGTTGAGAAGGAACTGGGCCTGCATCCTTCCGATTTCCTTGGTATCGGTGGAGGAGATGAAGGCAATGCGGGGATTGTCAAGAATAAAGCGGTCGTGGCACACAACCTTGACGTCGGGATTCTGCTCCAGCAGTTTGGACTCGTTGATTTTCTTATAATCGACGGCAGTTATCACAATATACTTGGCTCCGTCGTTGATGGCCTGCCTCATCTGCTCAACCTGCTGCACGGCACCGGCATCCGTCTCCGGGGCAACATAGAAAGTGGCATTGAAACCGTACTTATCCATTACAGACTGAAGATTTGCCTTGTCTGTAGCCCAGCGGTCGATCATGGCACTATCGGGAAGCAACACGGCTACCTTCTTCTGGTTTCCTACCCTTTCCTTTGTACAGGCAGCTGCCAACAGTGCGACTGCGGCGAAAAACAACACTTTAGCGAATACGTTCTTTTTCATGTTTTTGAAAGTAAGAATATAAAAATTTTCGGTTAAGGTACGGCATTCCTTGCTTCTAAGCAATAGCTTGGAGCAAATTTTTACGCAAAGTTGAGAAAATGCCCCAAAAATTTACGCAGAGTGGATTTGCGAGGACCATTCGCGGGGCGAAACACCTACCATTTCCGTAAAAGTGCGGGAGAAGACGGTGGGTGAAGAGAAGCCGCAGCGGGCCGATACATCCTGCGCCCTGAGTTCGGGGTACTCCGACTTCAGGCGCTTGGCCTCCTCAATGCGGTAACGGTTGACAAACTGATAGAAGGTACAGCCATATTCCGCGTGGATGAACTGGGACAGGTAGGTCCGGTTCATGGGCAGCACGGCCTGCATGTCAATGAGCTTGAAGCCCGGATTCAGGTAGGGCTTCTCCTTCTCCATCCAGGCCTCCAGTTTCTCGCGATTGACGGTATCGGACTCGGGGTCATCCGGCTGGGACTCAGGCTGCCCGGCTAGCATCTGTTCCTTCTCTTTCTCGGCCTGATGAATCAGGGCCCAGGGATCCGGGCGGAAGAGAATCTGATCCGTAGCATACGATAGAACAAACAGCACCAGCCACTGCTGGGTAAAACCCCTGGCATGGCTGTGGCCAGTACAAATGAATACGTAGACGATACCTACCAGCACAATCATGAGCAGGTAACGCAGAATCCATTCGATGTCAATATTTTCCAGGGTGGAGAAGTTTTCTTCACACCAGACCTGATACGCATGAATGTGATTTAACAGCAGGCCCAGAATCACAAAAGGATAGAGGGCTATGAGGAGTGCCAGTTTAGCAGGAATCACATAGTCCAGTGCCACCAGCGCAAACATAGGGAGAAGCTGCCACAAAGCCCGTTTCAGATTGAGCCATCCGGGCCTGAGCGCTTCTACGGGATAAAGAAGCATTACCCAACACAGCATATTGCCCAAAAGCAATTCGTGGGTTGTGAGCTCATAAGCCCCCATATTCATTACGGGTGCAGGGGATGTCATCCAGGAAAGGATGTAGGCGCCATCGGCCAAGCCCCAGACTAGCAGTGCCCAGCCCCAAGCCTTACGGATACGGAGCCCCTCTGAGTGCTTGAACATCATAATGGCTCCACATATCTCGATGGTAGTGGCGCTCACCAGAAGAATGGGCGTGAGAACGTTGTCAAAATAGTCGTCGGGGATATAATGGGACAGCCAAAGGCTCAACCCCACACACAATGTGAGGATGATGGCGAAAATAAGGCTGGATTTGTATTGGCTTATTCTTCCCATTACAAATGTTAAGTTCGTGAATAGTTTTCTAATTTTCGCGGAGGCGGAGGGATTCGAACCCCCGGTACCTTGCGGTACAACAGTTTTCAAGACTGCCGCCATCGACCACTCGGCCACACCTCCGTAATTAACGTACAAAGTTACGGAAAAAATTTGTTTTTTTCCCTTTTATTCGTACTTTTGCTTTGGTATGCGGAAGTGGCTGACTCTCATATTGTTTACCCTTTTGTCCCTGGCCGCGTGGGGCCAGACGGACTCCCTCCGGCTGGGCTATATGGTCAAGGGAAAGGTGCGGGATGCCGAGACCGGCCGCGCCCTGGAATCCGTCCATGTGTCGGTGCCGGGCCGCCACCACGCCACGGTCACCAACGCCGACGGCGAGTTCATCCTCAAGAGCGACCGCCGCATAGAGGCTGTCCAGTTCTCCTACCTGGGCTACAAATCCCGCTGGATGGCCGCCAGCCCGGAGCTTAAGGTAAGCCTGGTGCGGGAATCCATCTCCCTGCCGGAAGCCTCCATCATCTCCGGAGACCCGGAGGCCATCGTGCGCGCAGCCCTGGCCCGGGTGCCGGACACTTATTGTCCCCAGCCGGAGCTTCTGGAGTGCTTCTACCGGGAAACGGTACAGAAAAGGAACCGCTACACCTACGTGGCCGAAGCGGTGGCCCGCCTGTACCGCGAAAGGACCAGCAACCGCTTCGCCGGCAACGATGTATCGGCCCTGGAAAAAAGCCGCCTGCTGGTAAGCCAGCGCAAACGGGATACTGTAAGCGTCAAAACGCAGGGCGGTCCCCAGATGGCCCTCAACTGCGATTTCCTCAAGGTTCCGGAACTCCTTTTCTCCGAAGATGAAATGGCCCTCTACAGGTTCGAGATGGACATGCCCGCCTACATAGGAGACCGTCTGCAGTTTGTCATCCGAATGATTCCGGACCGGATGGCAGACTACGCCCTCTACTTTGTGACACTGTATATTGACCGGGACAACCTCACTTTCACCCGTATCGAGGCCTCGCTGGACATGCGGGACCAGCTCAAGGCCATCCGGGCCATCCTTGTTTCCAAACCCATGAGCCTGCGTTTCTTCCCCGAAGAGGCCACCCTCGTATTCAACTACAGGCCCATAGGAGACGACAAAATCCGCCTGGAGTACTTCCGCTCTACCATGCGTTTCTCCTGCGACTGGAGAAAACGCCTGTTCAAGACCCGCTACACCGCCGTGAACGAGCTGGTAGTAACGGACGTACGCCCGGAAGTCATCCCCATCCCCCGCCGCGAGCGTTTCCGCTCCACCGATTTCCTCAACGACAAAGCCGAAGAGTTCCAGGACCCCGATTTTTGGGCCGATTACAACATCATCGAGCCATCCGAAAGCCTGGAGCACGCCATCAACCGCCTGAGGAAGTAAAAATAGGTGTCAAAATATTTTGCACGGAAGATTTTTTTTCCTACCTTTGCAATCCCACAATCATAGGGGCGTAGCTCAGCTGGTTTAGAGCGCTTCAGTCACATTGAAGAGGTCATCGGTTCGAATCCGATCGTCCCTACAAAAACTCCCTCGGCCTTCTGCCGAGGGTTATTTCTCATTGAGGGGAGAGACCCCTCAAACTCCCCCCCCGACGCCCTTCGGCCGCCGGAATTCTTAGAATGACTAATCCTTGGACGCGTTTCGGCTTAATCCGATCTACCCGATGAATACAGGGCGCTCTGCAGAGCGCATCGTCGCTTCGCTCCTCCAACCCATACAGATCTTCGCCACGATATCGGCCAAAAACAAACTAAGATCCGATAGAACACGGATCTTAACCATGATACAGCCGAAAATCAATTTAAGAGCTGGGCAAAAAGGCTATAAACTCGCCAACAATTCTTCGGCCTGGGAGAGGGAGTCTACCTTTCCTACGTCCAGGAGGCGGAGATTAGGGGCAGCTACGCCGTAGATAGGGTAATTTGCACACTCCTGAATGTAGAAATCCATGATGGGGAAACGTCCGGTGAAGCCAGCTGTTTCGAAGGCGTCAAAGATAGCCGGAGAAATGCTATGGATGCCGGAGAAAGCCAGTTTATGATAATGGTCGGGGTTCAGGTCCGGGTACGGGGAACGGACTTCTCCGGTGGTGACGTTGGTCCAGCCCACGAGACGCATTTCGCCGTCGAACAACAGATAACGGCTGGTCTCCCGTTCGCTCACTAATAGCGTAGAAAGAGCCTCAGGACGCGTCTGGGTGCGGAACCAGGGAATGTCCAGATTGGAAAGGATGTCTACATTGTGGATGAGGAAAGGCTCCTCTGTGGGCAAAATCAGGTCTTTGGCATGAGCTATGCCGCCACCGGTTTCCAGCAGTTCCTCCGTCTCATCAGAAATAGAGATGGGAAGGCCGAAATCGTGGGTGGCCAGATATTCGCGGATTTGCCCGGCGAAGTGATGCACGTTCACCACCAGCTCCGTATAACCGGCCGTTTTAAGCTTAGTAATAACGTGAAACAGAAGCGGATTCCCGCACACGGGAACCAATGCCTTGGGCATGGTGTCCGTCAGGGGACGCAGACGCGTACCCAGACCGGCTGCGAAAATCATCGCTTTCATGGCTAGAGCATTTTTTCTATATTCAGTTCCCGATGCGTGATGGTAACCTTGACGTCAAACTTGTCCATCAGGTGACGGGCCAGGTGCTCGGCGCTGTAAACGGAGCGGTGCTGGCCGCCGGTGCAGCCGAAGCACACCTGCAGGTTGGTGAACTTGCGCTCGATGAAGCGCTTGACGTGAGCGTCCACCAGGTTGTACACACTGTCCAGGAATACCTTGATTTCCCCGTCGTCTTCCAGGAACTTGATCACTTCCGGATCCATTCCGTTGAACTGGCGGTAGTACTCGTACTTGCCGGGATTGTTGACGCTGCGGCAGTCAAAGACGTAGCCGCCGCCGTTGCCGGTGGTATCGGCCGGAACGCCTTTCTTATAGGCAAAACTGTAGATGTGCACGGACAGACGGTGGTCCTGGGCAATTTCGTTGAGCTCCGGCAGGGAGGCCATCTTGCTCAGGAGGTCGTTCATGTACGGATAGGCCGAGAAGGGCGTCTGCAGCAGTTTGCGAAGATTGCTGAGGGCGTAAGGGACGCTGGCCAGGAAGTGGGGCTTCTTTTCGAAGTAGCCGCGGAAACCGTAGGCACCCAGCACCTGCATGGTGCGGAACAGCACGAACAGGCGCAGACGGCTGCGGAAGTGGGCCTCGTCCACTTTCTTGTACTGCTGAAGGGCTTCCAGATAAGTGCCGATAAGCTCCTGCTTCATATCTTCCGGGAAGCGGGAACGGGCCTGCCAGATGAAGGAGGCCACGTCGTAGTAGATGGGACCGCGGCGGCCGCCCTGGAAATCGATGAACCACGGGGCGCCGTCCTTGACCATCACGTTGCGGGCCTGGAAGTCCCTGTACATAAAGGTATTGTCTTCTTCCTCAAGCAAATCGGCCTTGAACTTCTCGAAATCGTCCTGGAGCAGGACTTCGTTGAATTCCAGACCGGTGGCCTTGAGGAAGCAGTATTTGAAGTAGTTAAGGTCGAAGTCCACCATGCGGGCGTCGAACGCCTCCTGGGGGTAGCAGTTCTTCCAGTCCAGGCCTTCGGCCCCCACAAACTGGATTTTGGGAAGTTCGGCAATGGCGCTCTTCAGAAGGGCGGTTTCTTCGGGGCTGTAAAAGCCGCTTTCACGGCCCTGAGCCACCATCCCGAACAGGACCTGGTCTCCCAGGTCTTCCTGGATGTAGGCGCTGCCGTCTTCGCTTACGGCCAGCACCGTAGGAACCCGCAGGCCCTTTTCCTTGAAATGCCTGGCCAGATAGATGAAACTGTGGTTCTCCTGCAGATTGGTGCCCACGGCGCCAATGAGCGAGAGTCCGTCACTCTTTAAGCGAAAGTACCGACGGTTGCTGCCCGAAGCGGGAAGCTCCAGGATTTCCGTCAGTTTCTGTCCGGTATAGGATTCAAATAAGGGTCTGAGTATCTGTTCCGACATAGTGGAAAGTTTATACGTTATTCAGGAAGTAGTTCACAATGGTATCCTTACTTTCCTGGGTAGTCAGGAATTGGAAATGGTCTGTATCGGAGTGGACAATCTCACATTGGGGATAACGTTTCTTCCAACGCTGCTCATTGGTTTTGAATTCTGCCAATTCCATTTCCCTGAGTTCGGGAGATTTTACAAAGTTGCTATTGATAGGGATTGCTTCCGTGAAGTGGGTGGAAACGATGGAGGTAACCGGTCCGTTGTAGGTTTCCTCGGGCATGGTGGCCATCAGCTTGACGTCCAGTTCACCCCGGTGTTTGTTCCGTTCTTCACTCAGGTGAGGGAAGTAGTAGCCGGGCATAATCATCTCCTGGATTTTGATGTCGCGGTCCAGTTCTCCGTCCAGGACAATCACACGGGGTTTGTAGCTTTGTTTGTTGTAGATGCGGGCAGCAAGGGCCAGGGCCTGCTCACCGCCGGCGCAGAATCCCGTAATAACCGCCACGTTGCGCTCTTTGACTATGCGTTCTATATACGTCTGATAGATATCAAGCAGGCCGTTCATGTCTGTCACTTGATCCTCCATGATGGTATGATAGGACTCGATGGCGTAGATGGCATACTTCTGGGAAACTTTCCGGGCCCATTCTCCGAAGAGGAAGTCAAAGCTTGTGAATCCGCTGATGACTATAATGACCGGTTTCTCCGGTTCGTTTTCTCCGTTGCCAAACCAGAAAGCATTGGGGTGCTTTTCGGCGGCCATGATGCGGCGAATGGTCCTCAGGGAATAGAAATCGTTGGCGGTAAGGTGAACGCCGGTCTGGTCTATCAATACAATCAGCTGCATGATGTGCAGGGACGTAATACCTACATCATTGATCAGATCGGCATCGATATTGATGCTGGGCAGGCCGAGAAGTTCGGCAGCGGCATTAACGAGCAGCTCTTCGCGCGGACTGATGGGCTCTTCATTGATGGTAATGGGACTGATGGCTTCGTTGACAAGGGTCGATTGGTCAATCTTACCGTTGATGTTCAGTTTAAACTCCTTGACCTGATTCCAGTAGGTGGGAACCATGTAGGCGGGGAGTTCCTTGGCCAGATTCTTCTTGATGGAATCGAAGCCCTTCACGCCAGGGGCCAGCATGACATAGGCCACTATATACTTCTCGGTACCTACCTGCTCCAGGCGCACAAAAGCCCTTGTCACACCTTCCTGCCTTTCAATAGCGGCAGTGATTTCTCCCAGTTCAATGCGGAAACTGCGCAGTTTGATCTGGCCGTCTTTGCGGCCCACGTAATTGAAACTGCCGTCCGGGTTAAGCTTTACCAGGTCTCCGCTGTGATATAGCCTGGATACGTCTATTCCGTCGTGCTCTTTCTCGAAGGGGTTCTCGGTAAAGACCCGGGACGTCAGTTCCGGACGGTTCCAGTAGCCGTTGGTAACCTGCATACCCGCAATGCAGAGTTCTCCGGATTCTCCGGGAGCTACCTGTTTGCCTTCTTCGTTGACCACATAGCAAACAGTGCCGAGGGCGGGTTTGCCTATGCACTGCCATTCATCGGCATTCTTAAACTCGTGGGTAGTCATAACCACGCAGGTCTCGGTGGGGCCGTATGCATTGACAAAACGGTAGGGGTACTTTCCGGCTATTTTGCTGGTGAGGCTCTGCGGAATGGCTTCGCCACCGGCCGATAAGGTTTCAATGGCAGGGAAATTATAATCGGGGAAGATGGCCAGCAGGGAAGGGGGCATAAAGGCAAAGGTAACCTCCTTCTGTTTGATCAGACTGTGAAGAAGCACGGCATTGTGCCTCTCTTCATTCTGGGCAATGATGAGCGTTCCGCCATAGAAGAGCGAGGAATAGATCTCCAGGACCGAAGCGTCAAAGCTGATGCTGGCGAACTGGAGGATGACGGAGTGGTCGCTAATCTGGAAATTGTCCGGATGGCACACCGTCTGGCAGTAACTGTAAAGGGCCTTATAGGGGACAGAAACGCCTTTGGGCTGTCCCGTAGTGCCGGAAGTATAAATCATGTATACCTCTGAAAAGCCTCTTTTCAGGAGGGGGAGAGGCTCTGTCAGGGGACTGGAAAGAAGTTCGTCGATATTATCGGCCGTTATCAGGAAACTTACGCCGGCATCCTTGCAGATAAAGTCTCTGCGCTCCAGGGGATTCTCTACGTCAATGGGAACATAAGAGCAGCCCAGTTTGACGGAAGCCAGCATGCAAGGCAGGTAATGTTGGTTTCTGCCCAGGTATATACCAATGCGGACAGGAACCTCCGGGTCACCGGCATGGATATCTATCCTGGAAGCCAGGCCGGAAGCTATGCGGTTGGCCATCTCATCCATCTGGGCATACGTAACCTCTTGTTTGCCAATGATGTATGCGGTCTTATCCCGATATGTCTCAATAATGTTCCTTAACCTTTCTGTCAGTTTTTCGAAATATATATCCATACACTACTTGTTAATAATTCTTAGAACTTGAAAGCCACGTGGCCCAGTATCCAGCGTCCGGCCTGCCGCATGGGAGCTACACTGGATCCGCCTTGAACGTAAACCGTATTGGCAATGTTATAAACATTGATGCCCATTTCCACTTTCCAGATGTGGTAGCTGGCACCCAGGTCAAACAGCACGCGTGCCGGAATGTCAATGATCTGGGGTTCTGCTCCAGGTTGGGCGTGCTCGCTGTACTGTTTGGAAACAAAGTGGGCGTGAGCGTTGATCTTGAGCCCCTTCAGCACCTCATAGGATGCGGTAAGGTTGGCCTGCCAGTCCGGGATATTGTAAACGCTGTGGTTGATGATGCCGAAGTTCTGGGAATCCAGCACCCGCTGCCAGGTAACGTTACCGTCCACCATGAAACGGGAGAAGGAGTAACCGGCTACAAGCTCTGCACCGCCGTTGGTAAGACTACCGGCGTTGATGTTACCCAATTCACTCTGGATGATGAAATTATCGGCCTTATTGATAAAGCCGTTGAGTTCCAGTTTCAGGCCCGGGACAATCTTTCCGTCGCTGTAGAAAGACATCTGCCAGGAGTTCAGGTATTCGGGGGAGAGATCAGCATCTCCGTAGTTGATGTCAAACGTGTTGTTGCGGTAGTAATACGGTGAGTCTACGAAAGACTTGGAATAACTGATCTTGGCACTCCATTTGGGACGGGAGTAAATAAGGGCGATACGGGGGGACAGTTCGTTCATCACCTTGCCGTGGGAGCGCTTCTTGAAGTCGTATCTGAGACCGGCGTTCAGAACCAGCTGCTTCCAGGTGTGCTTGACCTGGAGATAGGCGTCGGCGCTGGTCTCCTTGCCAGTGTATAATACCTTGAGGTCGTTGTACGTCTTCAGGATTACGCTGAAATCATTTCCTTCCAGGTAGCTGGCGTCGGACAGCGTGAAATTGTTGAAGTGACCGCCCACCATGATGATACCCGAATGGTTCTTCCCAAAATTATAGTTGTAACTGCCCTGGGCCGAAACGCCATAAGTGTATTCGTTCCAGTTGGCGCTTTGGAATACTCCGTCGTAGAGTTCGAGGGTAACCCACTCCGCTCCGTTGGGATGGATTTCGTTGAATCCCACATCCGGAATCTTGTCTCCGCCAATCTGGTAGCGCTGCTGATTTTGCGAGTCAAAGAACACGGTAGCCTGCCAGGCAAATTTACCTGCGTTGTCGGAGTAACTTATCTCCGCATGTTGGGAACCGATGGCATAACCCGGAGCGTTGTTGTTGAAAAGACGGTATTTTTCGTAGCTGTACGGGGTAAAGAAGTAACTGAGGGCCAAGGGCGCCACCGTTTTGGCAAAACGGTGGTCGTACAGCAGGCTCACCTTGTTCCACTTCAGGGACAGACCCAGGTCGTAGGACGGCGTTTTGTTGTAGCCGCCAATAATCATGTCTCCTTCGATGGGCAAGTCCGAATAGGGTTGCTCATCCCTGTTGGCGCCAAAATGCACCTTTTGGCCGGTGGACTGGTAGATGCTGGCCCAGCTTAAGATGTCCAGAGACAGGTAACGCTTACCAAACAGGAGGTCTCCGCGGACCTGTCCGTAGTTGCCCACGCTGGCCTTGGCCAGGAAACCGTCCACGTCCGAACCTTCCTTGGTAATGATATTGACCACACCGGTGAGAGCCACGCCGCCGTACAGGGAGGATGCCGGGCCTCGCAGCACCTCAATCTGTTTGACCTTTTCCAGGCTGATGGAGAAATCGGGGCTGGCGGCGTTGGTGGAATAACTGTTGAGGCGGTGGCCGTTGAGCATGATGAGGATTTTCTCCTGGCCGGAGGAATAGATGCCTCGCATAGCCACGTTCATTTCCTCGTTGCAGGCGATGTCCGTCATGCCGGGAACGTAGGCGATGAGGGCGTCCTTGAGGTTCCGGGCACCGATGCTGCGGATCATCTCCTCCGTGATGAGGGTCACGGGCACAGGGGCCTCTTCGATGGATTCCGCCTGCTGGGAAGCTGTGGTAATGGTAGCCGATTTGCCGGCCTTGATTCTGTTCACCATTTCGGTGAAACGCGGGGAGTCATTATAGGCCCTGTAATAAGGATCAACGGCCAACAGCCGGGTC
>JAFPGC010000054.1 GCA_017423025.1 Bacteroidales bacterium | reverse complement strand
GGAAATCCGGGAGGAATTGGACACCGAGATTACAATTGATAAGTTCCTGCACACGGTAGACTATGACTATCCGCAGTTTCACCTTACCCTTCACTGCTTTATGTGCTCGTTAAAGTCTCAACAGATGCATCTGAACGAGCATGAGGCCGCCCGCTGGCTGAATGCCGAGGACCTTCAGAGTGTCCAATGGCTCCCGGCCGATGAGGAGCTTCTCCCTTTGATTGCCCAAGAACTAACAGATTGTAATTAATTTTTTTAATTTTTCCTTTTCTTTTTGGAAAAAAGCCACTACATTTGCGCCAGGATATTAGTAGTGTTCATTATAAAAAGTTAGTTACTATGAAAAAAGTATTCATGTCCGTAGCCGTTGTCGCTATGATGATCGCCGCCGTTGCCTGCGGTAACAGCAACAACTCCAAGAAAGAGAAGGTTCAGGAGCAGGCCGAAGAGCAGGTAGAAGAGGCCGCCAAGAACCTCGAGGAAGCCGCTGACCAACTTGAGAAGGCTGTTGAGAACTCCGCCAACGAGGCTGTTGACAAGGCCAAGGACGCCGCCGTCGAGGCTGTCAACAAAGCTGCCGATGCCGCCAAGGAAGCTGCCGACGCTGCCAAAGAAGCTGTCAAGAAGGACAAATAAGGTTCTGAGAATCCGTTAAAAAGTATCGGCCCCGTGTAAGGGCCGATATTTTTTATTCCTCGTAGGTGGTTGGATCGAAGCCTTCCAGGGCTTCCTTCCTTTCTACGCAGGTGCCGCACTTGCCGCAGTGCTTCTCCCCGCCCTTGTAACAGGAATAGGTAAGGGAATAATCCAGGCCGATGGCCTTGCCCCGCAGCGCAATGTCCCGTTTGGTGATGTTGCAATAAGGGGAAACGACTTGAATGCCCTCATAGGTCCCGGCCTTGACGGCTGCGGCAAACGCGTCGATGAACTCCGGACGGCAGTCGGGATAGATGGCGTGGTCTCCGCTGTGGTTGGCCAGAAGCACCGTATCCAGTTCATAACTCTCCGCCAGGCCGGCCGCCACCGCCAGCATGATGCCGTTGCGGAAAGGCACCACCGTGGACTTCATGTTTTCATCGGCATAAGAGCCTTCGGGAATGGCCCCGCCGCTCAGGAGAAGGTCGCTCTTGAAATACTGGCCGATGAACCCCAGCGGAATCACCAGGTGCTTGATTCCCAGCTTCTTGCAATTCTCTACCGCGCAGGCGATTTCCCGCGCATTGTGCTTGGAACCATAGTCGAAGGTGACGGCCAGCTCAATGCTGTCCTTGTATTCGTACAGCAGAGTGGTGCTGTCCAGTCCACCGGAGTAAATCAGGAGTCCTTTCATAAATTATTCATCATATCGTTGACCGCCGTACGGGCGCTGGCCACGGCTTCCACCACGGTCTTGGGACCCAGGCAGAAGTCTCCGGCCACCCATACATTCTTCAGGCCTTCCACTTTCTGGCCCTCGGAAAGCACCGGCCATCCGTCTTCATTCATTACCACCGGAGCCTTCCCGAACACGGTGAATTCCGGTTTCTCGCTGATGGCGGTGAGGAGCGTGTCGCATTCCACAAAATGGTCCGTTCCCTCGATGATGCGGGTAATTACGCGGCCGCCGTCCTCCGGCACCACGTTCTCGCAGTCGCGGAAGACCACGCCGCCTTCCTTCACCTCCACAGGCGCCTGGAAAACCTTGAACTGGACGCCATCGGCCTTGGCCTCCTCCACTTCCAGAGGGTTGGCAGGCATGTTCTCGAAGGTCTTGCGGTAATAGACCCAGGTTTCGGCGCCCTGACGCACGGCGGTCCGGCAGGCATCCATGGCCACATTGCCGCCGCCAATCACAATCACTTTCTTGCCCAGCTTATAGGCCGACGGATCCTTGAGGAAAGGCAGCGCCTGCACGGAGCGCTCCTCGCCGGGAATGTTCAGCGTAGCAGGTTTCTCTGCGCCCGCTGCCAGCAGCACCGCATCGCAGGAGGCCGATAATTCCTCCAGCGAAATGCCGTGTCCCAGCTCTACGCCGCCGTGGAACTCCACGCCGGCATCGGCCAGCATTTTCTCATAAGCATCGCAATATTTCTTGTCCAGGCGGAAGGCAGGGATGCCGTAGCGCAGGACGCCGCCCATGCGGGGATTGGCGTCGTACAGAACCACCTCGGCCCCGGCTTCATACAGCCAGACGGCGGCCGAAAGACCGGCCGGGCCTGCGCCCACGATGGCTATGCGGCGGCCGGCGAATTCCTGGGAGCGGCGCTCCAGGCGGACGGTCTCCAGGTATTGGCCCGAAATCTCCTGCTCCACCTCGTACCAGCGGATGGGCATCTGTTTCACGTTGAGCACGCAGTGTCCGTAGCAGAACTGCTTCCAGTCGCACACCAGGGAGGTGACGGCCGTCATGGGGTTGTTGCGGAACAACAACTGGCCGGCCTCGTCCAGGCGGCCCTGCCTGTACAGCAACATGCACTCCGGGATGGGAGTGTGCACCGGACAGCCCTGCAAAGCACATTTGGGCTTTTTACACAGTAAGCAACGTGCAGCTTCAGAGTTCATGGTTTGAAGATTTGTCTATTGGTAATGGAGCGGCCGAGGGTTAGTGAATCGGCATATTCGAGGTCGTCTCCGAAGCCCAGTCCGCGGGCCAGGGAAGTTACCTTCACTCCACAGTTTTCTATTTGTCTGTAAATATAGAAGGCGGTGGTTTCGCCTTCGACATCCCCGCTGAGGGCCAGGATGAGTTCGGACTGGGCGGGGTTTTCCATGGCTTTGACACGCTCGGTCAAAGCGCTGATGGTGAGGTCGGAAGGCCCCACTCCGGCGATGGGCGAGATGATGCCGCCCAAAACGTGATAAACGCCGTGATACTGGCCGGTGGCCTCGATGCTCATGACATCCTGTACACTGGCCACCACGCAGATGAGGTTCTGGTCCCGGGTGTGATCGGCACAGATGGAGCAGACTTCCTCGTCGGAAATCATGCGGCAACGGCGGCAATAGCACACGTTGTCCCGCAGGTCGTTAATGGCCGATGTAAAATGATGGACGTTCTCCACCGGCTGCTTCAGAAGGTGCAGGGCCACGCGCAGTGCACTTCTGCGGCCAACGCCGGGAAGCGTACTGATGGCCTCCACCGCTTCGGAAAGGAGGGCCGACGGATAGGTCTCTTTATAAGGCATGGTATTCTACAAGACCCTCGGTGGGAGTGCAGAGGAAACGGGAGAATTCTACATTGTAGGCCTTGCCCAGGCGGATGAGGATTTCCTTGCAGGCAAAGCCGAAGCCGCCGACAACCCCCACGGGAAGGCTCTTGTCATACTGACGGAGGGTACGCTCGAACAGGCCGCGGAAGTTGCCGTCCACCAGCCTTCTCACATACTCACTGTCCTCGTAATGGGAGAGGATATAGGGAGCGAAACCGCCCAGGAAACGGGCCGGGGCCTGGCCGCCGTAAACATTCTTGACAATGGTCACGTAGTCCAGCTGGAATTTTGTAGTAAATTCGTTGCGAAGTTCTTCGGGCATGTAATCCTTGAGGTAGTCCGTGATGAAGAGCTTGCCCAGCACGGCACCGGAACCTTCATCTCCCAGGATGAAACCGCCGCAGTTGACCTTCCACACAATGCCGATGCCGTCAAACTCGCAGGTGTTGGCACCCGTGCCCAGGATGGCGGCGATGCCCTTGTTGTGACCGCAGACGGCACGAGCAGCACCCAGCATATCGGAAGCGTATTCGATTCTGGCACCGGGGAACCATCGGCCCAAATCCACGGGACACTTCCCTACCAGGCCGGCAGCATAGAAATGGATGTCCTCCACACCGGAGCCGATTTCACCGGCCGCATGGTCCAGGATGGTTTTCAGATGGTCCTCCGGAGTCTGCAGTACATTGAATCCGGGGGTACGGACATTGCGGGTCTGATTTCCTTCCACCACGCACCAGTCGGTCTTGGTGGCGCCACAGTCTACGATCAGTTGCTTCATATTACGATTTACATTCTGCCTTTAATCTTGTAAAGGTAGATATTTTCCCTTTCTTTTCCAATGGAAATACCCATAGACTGCGCTGGCAATGTATGCCAGGTACAGGGCAGCCATCCAATACTGGCCCGTGGTTATGCAAATGGTGGTGGTGAAGATATCGGCCACAATCCATAGCAGCCACTGCTGCAAATAGCTCTGCGCCAGCCACCAGGTGGCAATGACGCTGAGGGTGACGGCCACGGCATCCAGACTGGGAGCCGGGTCTCCGCTTATCCGCAGCACCTGCATCAGGACCAGCGAGCCCACCACAAACAGCCCGGCGCTCCAAACAGCCACGGCCTTAGGAATCCGGGCCAGATGAATCTCTCCCTCCCCTATAACCTCACTGGCTTTTCTCCACTGGATAAGGCCAATGACCGACATCACCACATAGTACAGGTTCAGGCCCATGGAAGCCCATACATGGGTGACGGCAAACTCGAAAGCACAAGCCGCGCTGGTGAGAATTCCCACCACCCACATACTGTTCTTCTGCAGGATCTCCAGAACCAGGTACACGACCCCGGTCACCATGGCGAAGACCTCTATGGCCTGAATGATACTATCCATCCCCTCATCCCGGGCTTGACCCGGGCATCTCCTATCTCACCTCGATAAGTTCTACCACGAATTTAAGGGCGCTGCACGGAGGAATGCCGCGGGTGCCGGACTCACCGTAGGCCAGGTGGTAGGGCAGGTAGAGCTCGTACTTGGCGCCTTCGCTCATGAGCTGCAGGCCCTCAGTCCAACCCTTAATCACCTGATTGAGGCCGAATTCGATGGGCTCTCCCCTCTTGTAGGAGCTGTCGAACACCTTGCCGTCGGGGAAGGTTCCCTCGTAGTGGCAGTATACCTTATCGGTGGCCTTGGGCTTCTTGCCGGTGCCTTCCTTGATGACCTTGTACATGAGGCCGCTGCCGGTGGCCTTCACCTCCGGGTCCTTGGCCATCTGGGCCAGGAACTTCTCGCCCTCTTCCTTGGCGGCGGCGCCGGCTGCGGCGGCCCGCTCGGAAGTCTCTTCCTCCAGTTCCTTGTAGAAAGCCTCCAGGGCCTGTCCGGCCTCGTCCATGGTCAGCTCCAGCTTGGCGCCGGTGAGCATATCCTTCAGGCCCTGAAGGAAGTCGTCAACATTAGCCACGTGGATTCCCTGCTGATAGAAGCTGGAAGCCACGCTCATACCAAAAGCGTAAGATTTCTTATCCATAATTCTATTAATGTATTGCGCTCAAAAAAAGCTTCAGCAATTGCTGAAGCTTTTTTTGAGCCACTCATCAGGCTCGAACTGACGACCTGCGCGTTACGAATGCGCTGCTCTACCGACTGAGCTAAAGTGGCTTATCCGATTGTGGTGAATCGGGACTGCAAATATACAAACATTTTTTCGTATTTTTGCAAACAAATATTTTTCTATGCGTTCTGATATTATTGTCGTTGGCGGAGGAGCCGCCGGGCTCATGGCAGCCGTAGGTGCTGCAAAAGTATTGGCCCAGAGTGAAAACGGAGGCACGGTAACCGTTCTGGAAAAGATGCCTAAAGCCGGCCGTAAGGTTATGATTACCGGTAAAGGCCGATGCAATTTCACCAATGTCAAGGACTGGGGAGATTTCAGCTCCCACATCCGTACGGACGCCAATTTCGTAAGCCCTTCCTGGCACAATCTTACCCCGGAAGGCATGATGGATTTCCTCAAGGAATACGGCCTTCGCTCCGTGGTGGAGCGCGGGGACCGCGCATATCCGGCTACGCACATGGCCGGGGACGTGGTGGACACGCTCCTGCGGGCCTGCACCCTCAGCGGGGTGAAGGTGGTGACGGACTGCGAGGTCAAGACCATTGACGTAACGCCCCGTGGGTACAGCCTGGACTGCGTTCAGACCAGCCGCAAGCAGGTCCGGATTCCGGTGGAAGACCCCCGCAAGCTCAGACCCGGGAAACCCGCCCCCACCCGTGAGGAAATCACCATCGAACCCGTAGAATATACCTGCAAAAAACTCATCATCGCCACCGGCGGCCTTTCTTATCCCGGCACCGGCAGCACCGGAGACGGCTATATGTGGGCCGAGGAACTGGGGCACGGCGTAGACGCCTGCTTCCCTTCCCTCACCGCCCTGGTACCCGTGGGGTACAAGGGAGAACCGGCCCTGGCGGGAGAAATCAAACAGGCCTTCCGCGGCCGCACGGTGTATGGCAAAACCAAGGAGCGCAAGATTGCCCCGCTGCCCAAGTGGTATCCCACCTTCGAGAAACACATCGAGCGCGTAACGCCCATGACCGAGCTGGGAGAACTGTTCAACGGCAACAACCTGGAGAACGTCCAGCTTAGCCTCTACGTAAACGGAGACCTGGTGCAGCAGGAGTTCGGAGACATCGAATTCACGGACGGCGGCCTGGAAGGCCCGCTGGGCTTCATGGTAAGCCGCCGCGCCGTCAAAGCCCTCAACGACGGGCAGAAGGTAAGCGTATCCATAGACATGAAGCCTGCCGTGGAGCTGGAGAAACTGGATGCCGATGTACACGCCAAATGGGAGGAAGTCATTCACGACGAGCGCTCCAAAGGCCAGAGCTTCCAGCGCCTTTTCCGCATCATGCTGGGCAAACTCATTCCCTGGAACCTTACCCTGGCCTTCCTCAAGACCAACTCCAGGGTTAGCGTAGATACCCTTGCATCGGCCCTCAAGGACTGGAAGATGGACATTGCCGGCTTCGTGGGCTTCGAGCGCTGCGTAATCACCGCCGGCGGCATCTCCACGGCCGATGTGGTGGCCAAAACCCTCGAATCCAAAAAACAGCCCGGCCTCTACTTTGCCGGCGAAGTGCTGGACATGGACGCCGACACCGGCGGCTACAACCTCCAGCTGGCCTTCTGCACCGGCTACCTGGCCGGAGAGAGCGCCGCAAAGGCTCTCGACTAATCCCCCAAAGGGACATGTCGCTCAAAATGTCGTTTAAAATGTCGCTCTATTTTTGCGTTCTTCTGGAAATCAATTATCTTTGAGGAAAGTTTTGAGCGACATGAAGGACTTAGATTCCTACTACACTTCCTTACAGGAACCCGGGAAAAAACAAAAATACCAGAACTGGGAAACAGCAAAAGGCCTCCAGCAAGTGGATGGCCTCTCCACTTCTGCCTATCTGGATGAAGTAGCCCGCAGAAATATAGAAGGGGATATCACTTCTTATGAAGCGGCCCGGCTCATAGATTCCTATTACAATGTTAAATCGGACCGGGATAAAGAAGCAGAGTATAAGGAAGCTGATACCGTTGCATCCAGGATTAACATCCTGATTGAAGAGACAGGTTTTTCGCTGGAAGCCGATGAACTTCGTCATATACACCGGAGGCTTTTCGAAGGAGTCTTTGACCACGCCGGGGACTATCGGTCAGGCAATATTGCAAAAAGGGAATGGGTTTTGGACGGGGATAGTGTCATTTATGGAGATTACCATTATATCCCGGATAATCTGGAACGTTACATCAGAAGAGAAAGGCTGACCTCCTACGCGAAACTGGACAAAGAAGAAATACTGACCCGCCTCTCAAAATGCATATCGGACATTTGGCAAGTCCATCCCTTTTCCGAAGGAAATACAAGGACAGTGGCCGTTTTCGCCATTAAATATTTCCGCTATCTGGGCTTTGAGGTGGACAACACCGTTTTTCAAAACAACTCCTGGTATTTTCGGAACGCACTGGTCCGAGCCAATTATGTAAACGTAAGGAAGCACATAGATCTGGACGGGAGCTTTCTGGAGGGATTCCTTTCCTGCATCCTGTTCTACACCTCTCCTAAAGAATTCCATAATCGCGACCTGCATATCTACGCAACTACATTGCCCACGGCTCAAGTTAATCACGGTAAGGGGCTTGATGCCCTCCTTCAAGAGGACATTGCCCACGATAACACCATCACGCGCCGTGAAATGGCTATCAAACACGGCGTTACGGAGAAAACCATTGAACGCCACTTAAAAGGAATGGGCATTCGCTTCGAGGGCGCCTCCAAAACCGGCCACTGGGTCCTTCCTGTGCCAGGCACGGGCAAATAAACTTACACAATTCAAAACTCCATGCTCCAGCTGACGGTGGGCATGATGGGGAAAAGGGAAAGGCTCTTCCAACTGCGGCTGTCCGGGTCGTATTTTCACTCAAATGTCAAAAATAGCAAAATTTTGACAGAAACAAAAGAATCTGTCAGATCGCGTAGAATAGCGATTACCTGTCAAGGCGGCAAGTTACCTTATACCCAAAAACTTGTGGGTCTGGAGGGAGAGGCGCCAGGAGGGGTGGAGCTGGATGTATTCGACGGTAAGGCGCAGGATTTCGCGGTTGCGGACGGGGTCTGCCACGTCGCAAGGTTGGAGGAAGTGCCAGGTGGCAGGGAACGAGGCCCATGCCGCGGGGTCCACGCCAGGGGCAAAGACCAGCTTCACTTCATCGGCCTTTTTCAGAACTACGGTGCCGGCGCCCTTGAGGCCTGGCACCTGATTCTTCGGGCTCAGCGTAACCCAGTCTACGCCGGCAGGCACTTCACGGGTGCCGTTGGTCTCCATGTGCACCGTAAAGCCGGCCGCATGGAAGGCCGATATCAGCTCTTCATCTGCCTGCAGGGAAGGTTCTCCGCCGGTCAGGCAGATGCGGCGGCATCCGCTTCCAGCCTCCATTGCCACTTCCACAATGGTGGATGCGCTCATTGCGGTGAACTCCGCATGATCCGTATCGCAGAACGGGCACTGCAGGTTGCACCCGGACAACCGCACAAAAACCATGGGCGTCCCGGTCCAGAACCCTTCCCCCTGCAGGGAATAGAATATCTCGTTAACCTTGTACATAGAGATTCCTCGACTTCGCTCGAAATGACAAGTCAGTTAATTTAAGTTTCGCAAGTGATTTAGGCCGCCAGTTGTAGGGCCTCGAAGGCTCGTCGGACGGCATTGAGTTCTTTGTTATTGTTGTTAATGATGGCACGCATCATCTCGTCCTGGTCGAAGTTGAAGGCTTCAGCGATGGTT
>JAFPGC010000038.1 GCA_017423025.1 Bacteroidales bacterium | reverse complement strand
CCTGCCTGATGGACTACTATGTTCTAATGCACAGAGTATAAGGAACCGCCGTATGCCGAACGGCACGTACGGTGGTGTGAGAGGTCGGTAAACGAAAGTAGGAGATAAACTCAATTACTTTCGTTTACCTCCTACTCGATTCTTTTGGGTATAATCGGCAAAAATTGCTTATCTTTACCAGACATAAACACTGACACTATGACCTTCACCATGATTGTTGAGCTGCTTATTGTTCTGGCAGCGTTGTACGTGGGTTCCCGTTATGGCTCTCTGGCCCTGGGTGCCATTTCCGGCATCGGCCTGGCTATTCTGGTATTTGGCTTCGGCCTCAAACCTGGTACGCCCCCCACGGACGTTATCTATATTATCATTGCAGCCGTCACCTGTGCAGGAACCCTGCAGGCGTCCGGAGGTATGGACTGGATGATTCAGGTCGCAGAGAGGATGCTTCGCAAACATCCGGATCACATCACCTTCCTGGGACCTCTGGTAACTTTTTTCCTTACTGTGCTGGTGGGTACAGGTCATGTGGTCTACACCATCATGCCCATTATCTGCGACATTGCCCTTAAGAAGAATATCCGTCCGGAGCGTCCCTGTGGCGTGTCTTCCGTGGCATCCCAGGTGGGTATTACCTGCTCGCCCATTGCTGCCGCAGTGGTAGCCTTTGTAACCATTTCCAATGCCAACGGTTACATGGTCAGCATTCCTCAGGTGCTTATGGTCACCATTCCGGCATGCCTGATAGGTCTTATGTGCGCCGCCGCCGCTTCCTATAAGCGTGGTAAGGATTTGGACCAGGATACCGAGTTCCTGGCCAGGAAGGCCGATCCGGAAATGTATAATTATATGTACGGAAGCTCCGCCACCACTCTGGACAAGGTCATCTCCAAGGAAGCCAAGGCTTCGGTATTTATTTTCCTGGGCGCCCTGGTGGTTATCGTGGGATTTGCCTTCTGCCAGATGATTCATGTTTCTAGCGGAGACACATTGGCCAAGGCCATCAACCTGCCCAAGATGAATATCTGCATCCAGATTATCATGCTCATGGCAGCGGCCTGTAACATTATGTTCTGCAAGGCGGCTCCCAAGAAAGCCGTCGGCGGGGCGGTCTGGCAATCCGGTATGGTGGCCGTTGTGGCTATTTACGGCATCGCCTGGCTGGCCGATACTTACTTCGGCAACTACATGGACGAGATGAAGGTGATGCTGACCGACCTGGTGACCCGTGCACCCTGGAGCATTGCCGTGGTGTTCTTCCTGGTTTCGGTGCTCATCAATTCCCAGGGCGCCGTGGTGGTGGCCATGCTGCCCCTGGCCTATGAACTGGGCATTGCCGGTCCGGTGCTGCTGGGCGTGTTCCCCAGCGTATACGGATATTTCTTCATCCCCAATTATCCTTCCGATATTGCTACGGTGAACTTTGACCGAAGCGGTACTACGGTTATCGGCAAATACCTTCTGAACCACAGTTTCATGATGCCGGGCCTGATTAGCGTCTTTGTGGCCACTGTGGTGGGATATCTGATGACCTGCGTGCTGTTCCCGGGATATTTTGCGGGATTTGTTCAGTAAAGTGGGATTCCTTTGGGATTTGCCCGCCTGCGGCGGTCACTTCCCTTCCCCTGCGGGGGGCTCATCACGAGCATAGCAAGGACGCCAGCCCCCCTTCGGGGGCCTGTCATCTGTCATTTAAAAAGGGCACTCAAGCAAGCTTGGTGCCCTTTTTAAACGCCAGACGCCACAGTCTTCGACCGTGGCGTCCTTGCCTTTCGTGATTCCGAAGGGATTCGAACCCTTGACCCACAGCTTAGAAGGCTGTTGCTCTATCCAGCTGAGCTACGGAACCATCCTCTTTGGGGTTGCAAAGATAGCAATAAATTTCCGATTATAGCGAACTTATGTAGAAGATAAGCTGGAGTTGGTGCTGAAGAACCTGGGAGAGGGTGAGTTCGCCGTCTTCCCGGGCGGGGAAAGTGTCTTCCAGCGTGCCTCCCTCGTAATCGATGGTCAGACCGGTGACGCCCACCTCTATCATGCGCGTGAGGTCTTCCAGGGACGGGTATACCAGCACGAAGTTAACGTCGTCACGGGCTTGGAGGAGCCCCACCACGGAGCCGTCGGCCAGGGTGAAGCGTACGGCAGAGTCGAAGGGGATATGGAACTGCTCCTCGGAGCCTATGGCGAAGTAGAAATCGAAATCTTCCCCGCCCGTGTTCTTGTACTGGAGGTGGGAGAGGAGGACATTGTAGTCGAAATTGGCGCCGCGGGCCACCATGGGATTGGTGGTGGTCATAACGCTGGTGAGGCTTTCCTGCCGGTCGGCCAGGGTGGCCTGGAATTCCAGGGTTTTTCCGGAGGCGCGGAGGATGGCTTCACAGTGGCGCTTGAGAAGGCCGGCCAGTTCGTTGTTGGGGAAGCTGGCCTGAATATAATCGTCCGGATCCCAGCCGGTTACGATGTCTACGGACTTGACGCCAGAAAGCATCTTTTCCATGTCCGGGGATTCTACCGCATACTTGAGCCGGGTGTTTTTGGTAGAAGCGGGATACTGGCCGATCTGCTCCATGCGCACGATATTGCCGTTTGTAAGGGTGGCGGACATTTTTACCCCCTTGGGGGCGGCGGTGGCGGCCTTCTTGAGGGGCTCCAGGGTGAGGTGGAGCAGGTACAGGGAAGAGCCGTCGGGGAAGCCCACCAGCTCTACGCCTGCCTGGCCGGGAATGGTGCCGAAGGTCAGGGCTTCGGCCTGGGTGGCTATATGCGTCATCCCGTTCACGCGGTAATTGGCGCGAACTTGCTGGGCCTGGAGGACGGCGCAGGTGAGCAGGGCAAAGACTAGGATTGCCAGTTTCTTCATGCGTTTGATTCTGATTTGAGTGCAAAGATAATATTTATCGGCCAAAAAATTGCTATCTTTACAAGCCTAACACAGAATTAATACCATGTATAAGTACAAGAAAGTGAATGTGGCCAGCCCGCTCGGAGATTGGAATGAGAGATATGTCCTTAGTATAGACAACCATGAGGAGATAATGGCCGCCCTGGCCGATTTTTGCAAGAAAAAGAAAATCAAGGCAGGGGATATTACCGGTATTGGAGCCATCTCCGAGGCAACTTTCCGTTTTCTGGATCCTGCCACCAAGCAGTATGTGGACAAGGTGTTTGAAGAGCAGATGGAAATCACCAATCTCACGGGCAACATCTCCAGCAAAGAAGGAGAAGTGTACCTGCACGTACATCTTACCTGCAGCCGGAGAGATTACACCTGCGTAGGCGGTCATTTGCTCAAGGCGCGCATCAACGGAGCCTGCGAGCTGCTGGTCACGGACTTCGGCCTTACCTCCGTTGGCCGCAGGTTTGATCCCGAGACCGGACTAAATTTATACGACTTTTAGCAAAAAGTAGTATCTTTGTACGAATGTACATTTTTTTCAATCAAATATGACTGCAGTGAAAAGAAGTTTAACAGCGATTTGCGCTGGCCTTTTTCTGGTAGCCGGCATGGCCTGGGCACAGAGTACCATGACCGATGAACAGGTCCTCGAATATGTCCAGCAGGGCATGGCTTCCGGTAAGAGCCGGGACGAAATGGTGACCGAATTGAGCCTTCGCGGTGTTAACCGGGCTCAGGCCCAGAGGGTATACGCCTTGTATCAACAGCGCCAGGGCGCTGCCGAGGCCAAGAGCGTAATCCAGGATCAGAGCCGTCAGCACTCGGTGAATGCCGTGGGTGACGAAGTTTCGGCTTCCAGCGAGCTTGTCGCTGCCGGAGAAATGAAGGTCTTCGGTCGCGATATATTCCGGAACCGGGCCATGAACTTTGCCCCCAGTGAGAACATGGCGACGCCCCGCAACTATCGACTGGGCCCCGGAGATGAGATTATCATCGATATCTTCGGCCACAACCAGGCCACCCTCCGTCAGACCATCTCTCCCGAGGGAAATATCAACGTAGATGTGCTGGGCCCGCTTTACCTGAGCGGAAAAACCATCGATGAGGCCAATGCCTATCTGAAAAAACGCCTGTCTTCCATCTATGGTGGTCTGGGCCATTCCGGTACCGAGATGATCCTTAGCTTGGGCCAGATCCGTTCCATCCAGATCAATATTATGGGCGAAGTGACCAGCCCCGGCACCTATGTGCTTTCCGGCTTTGCCACAACCTTCCATGCTCTCTACCGTGCCGGTGGCGTCAAGGAGCCCGGTACCCTGCGTAACATCCGCGTGATCAGGGGAGACAAGGTGGTCGCTACCATCGACGTTTACGAATTCATCATGAAGGGGACCATGACTTCTGACATCCGTCTGGAAGAAGGAGACGTAATCCTGGTTTCCACGTATAAGGATATCGTTCAGCTGGAAGGTGCTGTCAAGCGCCCGATGTTCTTTGAAATCAAGCAAGGGGAAACCGTGGCCGATGTGCTGGAATATGCCGGCGGATTTACCATGGATGCCAATGAGAAGCAGGTGACCGTCTTCCATCAGGAAGGAACGGTCCTGGAGGTCCGCAGCGTTCCGGAAACCGAATTCGGCACGTTCCGTCTTCAGAATGCCGACCGCATCGAGGTGGGTGTACGCCAGGCCCGTTATAAGAACCGTACGTCCATTATCGGCGCCGTCTTCTTCCCGGGCACTTACGAGCTGGACGATGCCCGCACCCTGAAGGGTCTGGTGCAGAAGGCCGGTGGCCTGTTGCCGGAAGCCTTCACGGACCGCGTAGTTATCTATCGTGAGCACCAGGACAAGACCCAGGAGGTAATCTCCCAGAACCTTACCGAGATTATAGCCGGTACCAAGCCCGACTTCGTGCTCATGAACAACGACGAGTTGTTTATCGCCAGCAAGGAAGACCTCAAGGACCGTGGTACCATGAACATCAGCGGTATGGTGAAGAAGCCCGGCGTCTATCCCTTTGCCGAGAATACTACCATTGAAGACTTCATCATCATGGCTGGCGGTCTGCAGGACGGTGCTTCCACTTCCCGTGTGGACGTCACCCGCCGCAAGAAAGACGCCGATGGCGTGGTGGCCACCAGTGACATCGGTGAATTGTATTCCTTCTCCCTCAAGGACGGCCTGGTGGCCGACGGAGAGCGTGGCTTTGTGCTGGAACCTTACGATGAGGTGATGGTTCACCAGAGTCCTTCCTACAATGCACAGCGTCACTTCGTGGTGAGCGGTGAAGTGAACTTCCCCGGACAGTACACCATTACCAGCCGTGAAGAACGCGTCTCCGACCTGATTGAGAAAGCCGGCGGCCTTACGGACTATGCCTATATCAAGGGTGCCCGTCTGGTACGCGAAGCTACTGCTGAGGAAATTACCCAGGCCCGTGAGCTGGGTCAGCTCCTGGTGAAACAGATTGACAGTACCGCTGCTCTTAACATGGAACGCAATACGCTCAAGACCGGAACCCGTCACTATAGTATTTCCCTTAATCTGGAGGACGCCTTGAGCAATCCCGGAGGTCCTTCCGATGTGGTTCTGAGAGAAAATGACCGTCTGGAGATTCCCGTGCAGTCCAATGTCGTGCGTGTCTTTGGTGCCGTGATGTATCCTACTGCCGTAACGTGGAATGCCAAGATGACGGTGGCCGATTACATCGATGCCGCCGGCGGTTATTCCCAGAATGCCCGTAGGTCCAAGAAATATTTGGTGTCCATGGGCGGACGCGCCAAGAAGATTCGTGCAGGGGACAAGATTGAACCCGGTTCGGAAATCTTTGTACCGGATAAGGAGAAGAAGCAAGGCAAGTCCGACTACACCGGTCTGATTGCCATCAGCTCTGCCGCCGCTTCTATGGGTACGTTGGGTGTGGCTGTCGTAACCCTTGTGAATACCTTAAGCAAAAATAAATAATTAGCCCATGGAAGAGAATCTGAACAACCCTCCCTATCAGGAATCTTATGACGATGAGTTGGAGATTGACTGGATGGGCATTGTGACCAAACTGCTCAAGCATTGGAAGCAGATTGTCCTCATCGGCTTTATCTTTGGCTGCCTGGGTATAGTATCGGCCCTTCTGATGAAGCGCCAGTATGGTGTGACCATGACCCTGGCTCCCGAACTCCAGAGCCGTTCTTCCTCCAGCCTTTCCAGCCTCACCAACATGCTGGGGCTGGGGGGAGCTGCTACCCTGGGAAGCGGAACCGATGCCATGAACATCACCCTCTTCCCGGAAATCAGCCACAGCACGCCTTTCCTGGCCGCCCTGCTGGATGTTCCGCTAAGCTCCTATGTGAGTGACAAGCAGGCCGAAGAAGGTGTAAAACCCATGCACACCACCGTGTACAAGCACCTGAGTGGCGAGGACAAGCCTAACTACAAGCCCAAGAAGGACGAAAAGCCCTACACCGGCGTGGACGATCCCACCGAACTTACCCGCAAGCAGGCACTTGTGGTCAAGAAGCTGTCCGAGTGCATCACGGCCGAGGTAGACAAAAAGACGGGCGTGACCACCATCAATGTTGTCATGGACGACCGCATGATGGTCAAGCAGCTGGCCGATACGGTTTGCACGCGTCTGCAGGTCTATGTGTCCAATTACCGCACCAAGAAGGCTACGGACGACTACAACTACTATGTGGCTCTGGCCGATGAGGCCCACGAAGAACTGGTTAGGGCGCAGGCCGCTTATGCCCGTTCCGTGGACTTTGACCGCAGCGTCATCCTTCAGAGTGCCACGGCCGAGAAAGACCGTCTGCGCGAAGAGGCCAGCCTGGCCAACCAGATCTATTCCCAGATGGCCCAGCAGAGAGAGTTGGCGCGGGCCAAGATCCAGGAAGAGAAACCGGTCTACGCCGTGGTTCAGCCTGCTACTCTGCCCCAGCGGCCCATGAACAGCCGCGCCAAGCGCGTGCTCATCTGGGGCTTTTTGGGTGGTTTCCTGGCCGTTGCCTGGTATGGCTTCGGTGCCGATTTCTTGAAGAAGATGCGCTCTGACGTCCAAGAAAAAATGGAAGAAGAGCAATAAGCCGTATACTTATGCGACACAAACTGATAACCTTGGCGGCACTGGCGCTGTTGGCAACAGCGTGCGCCGAAAAACCCGTGGGAACCCACAAGACCATGAGTGACTGGGCAGAATACGTGAACCCCATGGGGGGCACCCTGTCCACCTTCAACCTTTCCACCGGTAATACTTATCCCGCTATAGCCGTACCCTGGGGCGCCCATTTCTGGACGCCCCAGACCGGTAAAAATGGGGATGGATGGACGTACCGTTACGACGCTACGCACATCCGCGGTTTCAAGCAAACGCATCAGCCGTCTCCCTGGATCAACGACTACGGCGCGTTTAGCCTGATGCCGGTGACCACCGGTCCGTATTATGACCAGGACCAGCGGGCCAGCTGGTTCTCTCACAAGACGGAAGTGGCCAAGCCTTATTATTACAGTGTCTATCTGGCCGACCACGACGTGACCACCGAACTGGTTCCGGCCTCCCACGCTGCCTGGTTCCGCTTTACTTATCCGGAGTGCGAGAAGTCGTACCTGGTGGTAGACGCCTATGAAGGCGGCAAGGTGGAGGTGGTGGACGACCACACCATCTGCGCCTGGGCCGTGAACAATCACGGTGGCGTAGCTCCCAACTTCTGCAATTACATCATTATCCAGAGCGATACTCCCTTCACCGCGGAGAATACGCCCGAGAACCTGGGTATGGTCTCTTTCCCCACCACCAAGGGGCAAGTTGTTCATGTGAAGGTGGCTTCCTCCTTCATCAGCATGGACCAGGCCAAGCTCAATCTGGGAGAGGTAAACGACCCCTTCGAAGAGGTGATGATGTACTCCCAGACCGCCTGGAACCAGGCCCTGGGCAAGATTGAGGTGGAGGACGACAACATAGACCATCTGCGTACGTTCTATACCTGCCTGTACCGCAGCCTGCTGTTCCCGCGCGACCTGGCCGAGATTGGCATGTATGGTGTGCTGCAGCATTACAGCCCCCATACCGGCGAGGTGATGGAAGGTCATTTCTACACGGATACCGGTTTCTGGGACACCTTCCGCAGCCTGTTCCCGCTCATGAACCTTCTGTTCCCCAAGGTGTCTTCCCAAGTTCAGGAAGGCCTGGTGAACGATTATCTGGAGAGCGGCTTCCTGCCGGAGTGGGCTTCGCCCGGACATCGGCCCTGCATGGTGGGCAACAACAGCGCCTCCGTGGTGGCCGATGCTTACCTGTCCGGCGTCCGGGATTATGACATCGGCAAACTCTGGGAGGCCGTGACTCACGACGCCCATGCCGTGCATCCTACCGTGAGTTCCACGGGCCGCCTGGGCTGGGAATACTACGATGAGCTGGGTTATGTGCCTTGCGACGTAGGCATCAAGGAGAATGCCGCCCGTACGCTGGAATACGCCTACGACGACTGGTGCATCTATACGCTGGGCAAAGCTCTGAACATTGACGAGGAGCAGTTGGAGCCTTACAAGAAGGCTGCCCTCAACTATCGCAATGTGTTCGATGCCGAGTACAAGCTCATGAACGGCCGCCAGGCCGATGGCACCTTCCGCCGTCCCTTCAGCCCCCTCAAATGGGGAGGAGACTTCACCGAAGGCAATTCGCTGCACTATACCTGGAGTGTGTTCCACGACATTGAGGGGCTTATCGGCCTTATGGGTGGTGAGGATGCTTTCAATGCCCAGATGGATACCGTGTTTGCGATGCCGCCCAAGTATGACGACAGCTATTACGGCTTCCCCATCCACGAGATTATCGAGATGACGGTGATGGGTATGGGCAACTACGCCCATGGCAACCAGCCCATCCAGCATATGCTGTATCTGTACGACTACAGCCGTCAGCCCTGGAAGACGCAGGCCCGCGTCCGTGAGGTGATGGAGAAATTCTACACCCCTTGGGCCGATGCCTACTGCGGAGACGAGGACAACGGCCAGACCAGCGCCTGGTATGTCTTCAGCGCCCTGGGCTTCTACCCGGTGTGCCCTGCCAGCGGAGAATATGCCTTGGGAACGCCCCTGTTCAAGAAAGCCACCCTGCACCTGGATGGTGGAGACGTGGTTATCGAGGCCCCGGACAATTCGGCCGATAACTTCTACGTGAACGACCTCACCCTGGACGGCAAGCCCTGGTCGCACAACTTCCTGAAGCAGGCCGATTTGCAGAAGGGTGCCAAGCTCCACTTCAAGATGTCCGCCCAGCCCAACTACAAGCGCGGCGTGGCCGATGAAGACAAGCCTTATTCGTTCTCCAAATAACTTGAAACCTCCTCATTCTGATATGAAGAAGATAGCTTTTACCTTAATCCTGAGCTTACTTACCCTGAGCGCCTGCGCCCAGAAGTATCCGGACCAGCGTCCGGCTCCCCAGGACCGGCTGTTTGTGTCCCAGGCCGTAGAGGCCAAGATTGCCGAAGTGGCTCCGCAGCTTACCAATCCCAAGCTGCGCTGGATGTTCCAGAACTGCTTCCCCAATACGCTGGACACCACCGTTCATTTTGATGAGGAAACCGGTCTCACCTTTGTGTACACCGGCGACATCCACGCCATGTGGCTGCGCGATTCCGGCGCCCAGGTGTGGCCGTATGTAGAGCTTTGCGGAAACGACGCCCATCTGCAGACCATGCTGGCCGGCGTTATCCGGCAGCAGTTCACGCTCATCAACATTGACCCATATGCCAATGCCTTCAACCAGGGCCCTACCGGCGACGCCGGAGACCCTGACGAGACCGGCAAGCCGCAGGATCCCAATGTGTGGGAGCGCAAGTGGGAGATTGACTCGCACTGCTATCCCGTACGCCTGGCCTATCATTATTGGAAGGTGACCGGTGACAGCTCCATCTTTGACGAGCTGTGGCTCAAGACGGTCAACAATATCCTCGAAACCTTTACGGTGCAGCAGCGCAAGGAGGGTGACGGCCCGTATTACTTCCTTCGCAAGACCGACCGTCAACTGGATACCAAGGCCCGCGTGGGCAGGGGACATCCCGTGAAGCCCGTCGGCCTTATCGCCTCCTCTTTCCGTCCTTCCGACGACGCCACCCAGTTTGATTTCCTGGTACCCTCCAATTTCTTCGCCGTGAGCATCCTGCGCCAGATGGCGGAGGTTCTCTCCGAAGTGAACAAAGAGGCCGGCCTGGCCGCCCGTGCCACCGCCCTGGCCAATGAGGTGGAAGGTGCCCTGAAGAAGTATGCCATTGTGCATCATCCCGAGTTTGGCGACATCTATGCCTTCGAGGTGGACGGCTTCGGCAATTCCTATCTCATGGACGACGCCAATGTTCCGTCCCTGCTGTCCCTGGCCTATCTGATTCCTTCCATGGCCTCCGACCCCATCTACCAGAATACCCGTAAGTTTGTCTGGAGCACCTCCAACCCTTATTTCTGGAAGGGTAAGGCTGGCGAAGGTATCGGCGGTCCTCACATCGGCCTGGAAGCCATCTGGCCCATGAGCATCATGATGAAGGCCTTTACCGCCACCGATGATGCCGAGATCAAGGCCTGCATGGAGCAGCTTCTGAACACCGACGCCGGTCTGGGCTTCATCCACGAGAGTTTCCACAAGGACGATGCCTCCAACTTCACCCGCCCCTGGTTCGCCTGGCAGAACACCCTCTTCGGCGAACTGGTCCTCAAGCTGGTCAGCGACGGCAAACTTCCCGTGCTGAATTCTATCAAGTAAACCGTGGGCCGAAAGCATTAAACCACAGCCACTTACGAATTTACCCCTAGGCGAAATCTCCTAGGGGTAAATTGTTAAAACACGATGAGTTAGCTACTTACCTCCACGCTATGTTGCGGGTCTCCATCAAATCCTGGTGCGAGACCCGGTAGCCTTTGTTTTTACCATCGACCTGAGCCTTTTTGGCTTGGGCCGATGCTTTTGTAATGGTGAGCTCCTTACCGCCGGGGAGCGTGACCACCGCCTTGGGGAAGGTGGGACGCGTGAGGGTGAAGTCCGGCTCGCCGGGGCAGTCGGGATAAATGCCCAGCATGGAGAAGACGGCCCAGGCACTCATGGTGCCGGTATCGTCATTGCCCGGGATGCCGTCCGGGGCGTTCTTGTAGTGGGTGGACAGAATCTTCTCCACAGCGACCCAGGTACGGGGTTCATACCCTTTGAAGCGGCTGAAAAGATAAGCATAGATGATGTCCGGCTCGTTGGCGGGATCGTAGAGACCTTCGTCAAACACGTGCTGGAGGTTGTTCACAAAGGCCTTGGTACCGCCCTGGAGCTTGGCGTAGCCCAACACGTCGTGCGGCACCGCGAAGGTGTAGTTCCAGGCGCTGCCTTCGTGGAAGCCCGGGGCGTTGGAGAAATCGGCCCCGTCTTCGGGATTGAACGGAGTGAGGAAACTGCCGTCTTTCAGGCGGGGACGCAGGCATTTATCGGCCTTGCTCCAATATTCCTTATAGCCCAGGGAACGCTGGTAGAAGCGCTGCGCGTCTTCCTTGCGGCCCAGGTTGGCGGCCAGTTTGGAGAGCGCATAATCGGCCACGTAATACTCCAGGGCATGGGAGACGGAGTTGTCGCCGGAGAAATCTGCGTTGAAGTAGTTGAGCGGAATGTAGCCCAGTTGCACGTACGGATCGTTGTCCGGACGCATGAGATTCTGCGCGCCAGGGGTATCGGCCGATTTCAGGAAAGCCTCGTAGGCCGTCTCAATGTCAAAGTCCTGGAGACCGCGAAGCCAGGTGTCGGCGATGACGCAGATGGCGGGGTCTCCTTCCATGGTCCAGGTTTCGCGGCCGTAGAGTTCCCACTTGGGCATCCAGCCCCACTCGCGGTACTGGTCAATCATGGAACGGACCATGTCTGTCTGCTTCTCGGGCCACAGGAGGGTCATGAGCTGGTGCAGGTTGCGGTAGGTGTCCCAAAGGGAGTAAACCGTATAGCGGGTATGGCCGGGTTCCACGCGTCCGATGCCCTCGCTCTCCATCAGCGGATACTCGCCGTTGACGTCGTTGAGCACGTTGGGATGGATAAGCGCGTGGTACAGTGCGGTGTAGAAGATGGTGCGCTGGTCCGGCGTGCCGCCGTCAATGCGAATGCGGCTCAGATGCTGATTCCAGGCGTCTTCGGCCTGCTTCTGCACGGCCGCAAAATCAAAGCCCTGCTGCTCGGCGTTCAAGTTTTCGCGGGCATTCGCTATGCTCACGAACGATACGCCCATCTGCACCTGTACCTGCTCGCCGGGTTTCAGTCCCTCATAATGGAACCAGTAGCCAATGTCGTCACCGCTCATTTCGCGGGTGTACCGGGCGTAAATCTTATACTTGCCGGCATCGGCATCCCAGGCGGCTTCGGCCGTCATGGGGCGTTGCTTCTTCCAGTAGCCTGCCGCCGCAGGAGCCTTGCTCACGCGCATCACAAAGTACAACGGGAACACTGCGTTGCGGTTGTAGCAGAAGGTGCCCATGAGCTTCACGCCCTCAATCTCCGTGTCGCTCACTTTGCGCACCGTGGCGCCGCTCTCATTGGTGAGGCCTTCGCCCAGGTTCAGCAGGATGTTGCCCTCCCCGCCCGGGAAAGTGTAACGTTCCAGGGAGGTGCGGGTGGTGGCGGTGGCTTCGGCCTGGATGCCACTCAGAAGCTCTACGCTGTAGTAACCGGGATGCGCTACCTCGTTGCGGTACTCACTGCCATAGATATGGTAATCCACCTGCAGCGGACCGGTGGTGGGCATGGTAAGGAGAGAGCCCAGTTCCGGACAGCCCACACCGGAGAGGTTCACGTGCGTGAAACCGGTGAAGAAACTGTTCTCTGCCACATACGGCGTGCTCCACCAGCGACTGTCCTTGTCCCAGGTGTTAAGCTGCGAGCCCATCACGTTGAAGGGGCTCACGCTCATCATTCCGTTGGGAGTAACGGCTCCGGGGTTACAGGCGCCAAAATTGGAAGTGCCGATGAAGGGATTCACCCACTCGGTCTGGGCGTGAACAAGAAGAACGGCGTGGAGGCATATGCTTGATAGCCAAAACCTTAACGATTTTCCCATAGTCATTTTTACCTAGGGGTAAACACTCAATTTACTAATAGTTAAACACTTACGCCCACGCTTTCGAGGCATCCCGTGAGCGGTTTACACTATGCTCGTGCGTTTGGTAAACTCAATGATCTCCGGGATGTAGCCGAAGGCGAGCCCGGTGACGGTGTCGGCGCAGCCGTAGTAAACGGCTATGCGGCCGGTCTCCGGATCGTGCAGGGCTGCGCAGGGGAAGCACACGTTGGGCACATCTCCCATGCATTCGTACGGCATCTGAGGGGAAATGAGGTAGGGACCGCTGCGGGCCAGCACCTTCCAGGGCTGGTCCAGATCCAGCAGGGCGCTGCCGAAGCTGTACACGTAACCGTTGCAGCTGTGCAGCACGCCGTGGTGGAAGAGCAGCCAGCCTTCCGAGGTCTCGATGGGCACGGGGCCGGCACCAATCTTCATGCACTGCCAGGCACTCACCTCAAACGGGGCGGGAGCCATCACGTGGCGGTGGTGTCCCCAGAATTCCATGTCCGGCGACTCGCTGTAGAAGATGTCGCCGAAAGCGGTGTGTCCGGTGTCGGAGGGACGGGAAAGCATGGCGAATTTGCCGCCAATCTTGCGCGGGAAAAGCACGCCGTTGCGGTTATAGGGCAGGAAGGCGTTCTCTACCTGGTGGAAAGTCTTGAAGTCCTGGGTCCAGGCTATGCCGATGGTCGGGCCATGGTAGCCGTTGCACCAGGTAACCCAGTAGCGGTCTTCGATGAAGGCCACGCGGGGGTCATACCCATAGACCCACTGACCCACTTCGGGATCGGCCCCTTCAAACTGGATGGTGTTGGGATTGATGTCCCAGTGCATACCGTCCTTGGAGAAGCCGGCGTGGAGGGTCATGCGGCGGTTGGTGTCGTCGCAGCGGAACACGCCTGCAAAACCGTCCCGGAACGGGACCACGGCGCTGTTGAAGATGCTGTTGGAGTCCGGAAGCAGGTTCCGGGGGATCACGGGATTGGCACTGTAGCGCCACAGAGGGGCGTTGCAACCGGCCGGACGGTCTTCCCACGGCATGCCCGGGAGGGCTTTTCCGGAAATAGTAAGTTTTGTCATATCTGTTGTAATAATTCTTGTATGGTTTGGTCCGGGTTGTCACCCAGAGGCACATAAGGTTTTTCGGTTACGTTGAGGGCGGTCAGGCAATCTTCTTCCTCTCCGGGCAGGGGGGAGGCCACGAAGCCTTCCACGCCTTTCTGGGCCAAGGCCCGCACCAAGTGGCAAAAGCGCACGGGATCGTTTTGGGCCGATGCAAAAAGCACGGTGTACCCCCGGCGATAGGCGCAGTCGGACAGCGCCTGTAAGGGGGCGGCGTCCAGCGACGGCGTGATGACGCCGATGAGCCGGGCGGCGGGCCAGGGCACGCGGGCGGCCTGCCCGGTGCGGTATCCCAGGCGATCGGCCACCTCCAGGATCCGCTGTCGGGTCTGATCTCCTACACGGTTCTTTCCATTGAACACGAAGGAGACCAGCGAGGGCGAGACCCCCGCTTCCCGGGCGATATCCTTGATGGTGACTACCTTAGGCATTCTTCTTCTCGTATTGGTCCAGGGCATCGGCCATGAGCCTGCGGCCCAGGGTGGCAATTTCTTCGGCGTGGGAATAGCCGTACACGCCGTGGTAGGAGTCGTAAGGCAGGCTGGCCAGCACGTCCGGCGGGGTAAGTTCGATGCCTATGCGGGCCAGGCTGCAGTTCATGATGCCGAAGCTTCGCTGGAGGATGGAGGCGAAGTTGTCATCGGCGCCCACGGGAATCCAGCTGTTGTTGGCCGATGCTTCCAGTTGCCGCTGCTGCAAGCCCGCCTGGATGCCTGCCTGGATACGGCCCAGCAGGGTGTGTTCGCTCTCGCGCTCCTGGGCGATGGCGGCCCGGCTGTCCAGGAAGCCCTGAATCTCGGCCGCATCAATCTGGTTCACGTTGAAGCCCACCAGGATGTCCCCGGGGGTTCGCTGTACGCGGTTCAGGGGGAAGGTGTTCACCATTCCGCCGTCCACCAGCGTACGTCCTTTCCACACCACGGGCTTGAACATGGACGGGATGGAGATAGACGCCCGGATGGCATTGAACAGAGGTCCCTCCCGGAAAATCACTTCCTCGCCGGTATACAGATCCGTGGCGATGGCCGTGAACGGAATGGGCAAATCCTCGATGTTCACATCCGGAACAAAAGACTTGATTTCGTTGATGACTTTCTCTCCCTTGACCAGGTAATTCTTGCTCACGGATACGTCCATGAGGGTCATCACCTTCACGGGATCCAGAGAGAAGAGCCATTTCTTGAAGGGCTCCAGTCCGCCGGCTGCGAAAATGCCGCCCACCAGCGAGCCGGCACTGGCTCCGGCCACGGAAGTAATCTTGTAACCCCTGGCTTGCAATTCCTCAATGGCGCCGATGTAGGCAAAACCACGGGGACCGCCGCTGGCCAGGGCCAGGGCAACGTTGGGTTTCATAGTTTAATCTTCGGTATAAATGGGATCGTAATACAGGCCGATATTCCCCAGCAGCGGTTTGGCCAGGGCATCGGTTACGGTTACGCGTATCTGGGAAGTGCAGGTCTCGGGCACCAGGACAATTCGTTTGTGGCCGATGGTGCTTTCTTCGGCCAGTCTCTGCCAACCGTCAGCGGTGCGGGCCTCCACCAGGAAGGAGGCTACGCGCTGACCCTTGGCGATGTCTTCGGTGAGGACAATGCGGTTGAAAGGCTTTTCGGGGTTGACGTCCACCGTCCAAATACGTCCTTTGTGGCTCTGGCGCAGGGCCAGGTTCTCGTCAAAAATCTGGTCCAGGGCGCTGCGGAACTCCATAAGGCGGGTAGAGTCTACCTCGTGCAGGTGGCCGCGGGTGTCCGGCGGGACGTTGAGCAGCAGCAGGGAGTTGCGGCCCACGCTCTCGTAGTAAATCTTCAGGAGCTGGTTCACGCTCTTTACCTGGTCGTTCTCAGACTCCCTCCAGAACCAGCCCGGACGGATGGATACGTCGGTTTCGGCCGGAATCCAGTACTGGCCGTTGGGATCGCCCTGATTCAGGGATTCGCGGGACGGCGATCCCTGGCCGGGCGTGAAGCCATCGGCATTCAAGGTTCCCCAGTTGGTGCGGCCGGCGTGGCCTTCTTCATTGCCCACCCAGCGGCAGCCCGGGCCTACGTCACTGAAAATGACGGCCTGGGGCTGGAGCCTGAGGACCGTTCCGTTGAAGAGCGGCCAGTCGTAATCCTGCTTCTTTCCGTTGGGGCCTTCTCCGTTGGCTCCGTCAAACCACTGCTCGAAAACCGGTCCGTAGGCTCCACCCAGCACGCTTTCCAGCGTCTTGACGAAGATGTCGTTGTAGGCGAGTGTTCCGTAATGGGGGTCGTTGCGGTCCCAGGGCGAGATGTATACGCCGAATTTGATTCCTTCTTCTGCGCAGGCCGCTGAGAGTTCTTTCAGGACGTCTCCCTGGCCATTGCGCCAGGAGCTCTCCCGCACGGTATGCGTGGAAACGGGGCTGGGCCACAGGCAGAAGCCGTCATGGTGTTTGGCGGTGATGATAATGCCCTTGAAGCCAGCGGCTTTGGCGGTGCGCACCCACTGCCGGCAGTCCAGGTCGGTGGGGTTGAAGAGGTCTTCGGCCTCGGTGCCTTCGCCCCATTCCAGGCCGGTGAAGGTATTGGGGCCGAAGTGGCAGAACATGGTCATTTCCATGTCTTGCCAGGCCACTTGATAGGGCGTGGGCAGGGCGCCGTAGGGCTTTTCTTCGCAGGCGGTGAGTACCAGCGCCAGCGCCAGGGCGGGAATCCATTTATTCATATCGGATGGCTTTTTCGGGTTTGTCGGGTGTAAGGATGAAGGAGTAGGAATAGCTTTCCGTATTCCAGAGGGTACGGGCCTTTTCCGGGCGGGCTCCCCAGCTGTCGTAGCCGCCCACGCCGGTCTGGAGGTAGTCGATGCAAACCTCGGTAAAGTCGCGGGTGGGGACGTCGCACAGATGGGTCTGGGACTTGACGGGGCCGCCGTCCAGGTCTTCCACGCTCATGCGGAGGGCATTGAACTCAAAGGGGTTGGCCTGCGTGCGAACCACCGCGAGCTTGCCGATGGCCAGCCAGTCGGTGTCAGTATGGTGACCGGTTTCCTGGGGACGCACATAGGGATAGTATTCATCCGATGCAGAGGAACTCCAGATGCGCTTGAAGGTGCAGGAGGCACGGTCCCAGTAGTTCTCCAGGGGACCGCGGCCGAAGTAGCGGAAGGCATCGTCGGCCACCCTGAGGCGGAAGCCCAGGCGCGGGATTTCCACATCCTTGTCGGTGCCCGGGGCTGTCTGGACCTGAATCTTCAAGGTGCCGTCGGGGTAAACTATGTACTGCTCGGAGGCGCGTACGCCCTGTCCCTTGACGGTGATGAGCACGGTCCCATCGGCCTGCTTGGCGGCCGATACGGAATCCGGCTTGCCGGGCTCGCGGTACTGGGCTGCGCGCATGGGCGCGTAGTTGCCGTAGTCGTTATCGATGGGGGCGCGCCAGAAGTTGGGCCGGATGCCGAAGGCAGGGTCTACCATATCTACACCCTTCACTTTCCAGGTCTTGATGTAACCATCGGCCTTGTTGAATACCAGCTCCACGTTGTTGCCGCGAACCACCACCTGGGTGTCTCCGTTGGTGAATTCCAGGCCGCCTTTGGCTACGCGTTCCTTGCGGGGGGCGGGGTTGGATTTGAGGAGGATTTCGTCGCAGGCCAGCACGGTGTTTTTCTCAATCAGGGGGAGGTCCTGGGCGGCCGATACCTCGAAGAAGATGCGATACTCGCCGGGTTTGCCCATCTTGGGAAGGCGGATGCTGAACTGCTCGGCCGTCTGAGGGGCGGTAGAGAAGTTCTTCTTGCGCTTGAACCACCAGAAAGGACGTTTGCCGTCGCGTTCTACCCAGAACTTGACCGTATAGGGCTTCAGGTCTGTGAAATAGTTGCGGTTGAAGACCTCGAAGATTCCGTTCTCAATATCCACGGCACGGATGGCCACATTCTGGTAAACGTGCTTGATTTCATAATAGCCGGGATGCGGGTCGCGGTCCGGGTTCACAAGGCCGTTGCAGCAGAAGTTGCCGTCGGAGGGCATGTTTTCCCCATAGTCTCCGCCGTAGGTCCAGCCGCGTTCCTTGTCGTACAGACCCTGGTCCACCCAGTCCCAGATGAAACCGCCCTGCAAATGTACGTGGGCGTAGAACTGTTCCCACATCCAGTCGATGGAACCGTTGGAATTGCCCATGGCGTGGGAATACTCGCAAAGGGCTACGGGCCTCTCGGAATAGGTCTCTCCCATTCTCTTGAGCCACTCGGTGCCGGGATACATGGGGTTCTGGAAGTCGGTGTTCCAGTCCCGTCCGGCTCTCTCGTATACCACGGGCCGGTTCATGCCGCCCTTCTCCAGGGCCTTTAGAGCCTTGTAGGTCTCATAAAAGATGGTGCCGTTACCTGCCTCGTTACCCAGCGACAGGATGGTGACGCAGGGGTAGTTGGCGGTGCGGTAGTACATGTTGAGGGTACGGTCCATGTGCTTGGTCATCCATTCGGTCTTGTTGGCCATAGTGCGCTTGGGGTCGTATCCGAAGCCGTGGGTCTCGATGTTCGCCTCGTCGTACACATAGAAGCCCAGGGAATCGCACAGTTCGTAGAACTCCCGCGACTGGGGATAGTGGCAGGTACGGATGGCGTTCACATTGGCCAGCTTCATGAGCTTGAGGTCTTCCAGGAGGTTCTCCCGGGTGACATAGTGGCCCGTGTAGGGATTGTGTTCGTGCAGGTTCACGCCCTTGAATTTGACGGGCTGGCCGTTGACCAGGAAGGCATTGACCTGCCGGTCCCCGTCCTTGACCGTGGCAATCTCGAGGTGCCGGAAACCCACGTGGAAGCGGGTGTATTCGTCATTGACCTTGAGCACCAGGGTGTACAGGTTGGGAGTTTCAGCCGTCCAGAGCCGGACGCCGGGAATGGTGTCCATTACCGTGAGGATGTCTCCGGAGAACTCGAAAACGGCATCGGCCACAGCCTTCTCCTGGGCGTCCAGGAGTTCGTAGAAGACCTCGGTGGGGGCATCGGCGTGCATCTTGAGCTGGAACAGGCCGGTCTGGAAGTCGGGCGTGGTGGTGGAGACCACGGTGAAGTTGAATCCGTTGTGGATTTTCTCGCTGGAGAGGTATACGTCACGCTCCAGACCGGAGATGCGCCAGAAGTCCTGGTCTTCCAGCCAGGAGGCCTGGGTATAGCGGTAAATCTTCAGAAGGAGCTCGTTCTGCCCGTCCTTGACAAAGTCCGTGATGCGGAAACGGGCCAGGTCCTTGGAATCTTCGCAGTAGCCCACCTCCTCTCCGTTCACATACACGTAGGTGCCGCTCTTGGAACCGGCCAGGTTCAGGTAGACCTCGCGGCCTTTCCAGCTTTCCGGCACGGTGAAGGTACGGTGGTACAGGGCGGCGGGAACCGACTCGGGCAGTACGCCGGCCACAGGATCCTTGGGGCAGAAGTCGTAAGGGATGTTGGTATAAATGGCGACACCCCAGCCCTGGACCTCCCAGTTGCCGGGAACCTGGATTTTGTCCCAGGTCTGCGGGACGGCAAGGGTGCGGTGGTCTTCAAAGTACTTGAAGTCCCAGGTGCCGTTCAGGCTCTTGTAGTTTTCGCTGTCCCGGAAGCCCTTGGAGAGGGCATCGGCCCGGTCGGCAAAGTAAACGACTTCCGTGCGCCGGGTCTCGGCGTTCACAGAGGTAACCTGAGGGTCCTGCCAGTAGGGAAGGACGGCGGTGAGCAGGAAAAGGCAGAGGCTATTCATAGAAGATGGTTTGTTTTAATCGGATGTCGTCGGAGGAGGCTCCTACCTGGATTTCAAATTCGCCGGGTTCCACCACGCGCTGCATGGCGGGGTTCACCAGCTCAAAGGCGCTGCGCTGCAGGGGAAGGGTTACGGTAACGGTCTCTCCGGCGGGAATGGCCTTCACGCGCTGGAAGGCGCAGAGCTGCTTGCGGGGCCGGGCCGTGGAGGCCACCAGGTCCCGGATATAAACCTGCACCACCTCGTCACCGGCCATCGAACCGGTATTGGTGATGTCTACCATAACCGTGGCGTTATCTATCCTGAGGTTTTTATACTCAAACGTGGTATAGCTGAGGCCGTAACCGAACGGGTACAGCGGTGCGGCGCTTTCTTCCACGTAGTCGTGGCTGTAGGGGAGTTTGCGGTTGTAGTAAACGGGCAGCTGGCCTACGCTCCGGGGCACGCTCACGGAAAGGCGTCCGGCGGGGTTGTAGCGGCCCAGGAGGACATCGGCCAGGGCGGTTCCGCCTTCTCCGCCGGGATACCAGAGGGTGAGGAGGGCGTCGGCATTATCGGCCGCCCAGTTCTTGTCCAGAGGCCGCCCTTCGATATAGACCACTACCAGCGGAGTGCCGGTGGCCTTGAGTTCCTTGAGCAGTTGAGGCTGCAGGCCCATCAGGTCCAGCGTACTGCGGTCGAATCCTTCGCCGGCCTCCATGTCGGAAACGGCGGTCTGGTCCACTACGGCGGCGCCGGTGTCAATATACTTGGTGCGGAAGTCGCGGGCCGATGAACCACCCACCACAACAACGGCCACATCGGCCCTCCGGGCAGCCTGGACGGCCTGGGCGATGTCGTTGCCCTTGGTGTCCCGGACGGCGCAGCCCTTCACATAGGTGACGGCGGCTCCGGCGTTTTGCAGCCCCTTGAGCATGGTGACCACGTGGGCGGGGTCCTGCGGGGCGGTATAGTCGCCCAGCTGGTTGTACATATTGTGGGCATTGGGGCCGATGAGCGCAATCTTCGTTCCGGCCCTCAGCGGCAGGACGCCGTTGTTCTTCAAAAGGGTGACGCCTTCGCGGGCAGCCTGCGCAGCCACGGCCAAGTTCTTTTCGCTGCGCACGCCATCGGCCGAATCTTCCGGAAGGTAGGGGTTGTCAAACAATCCGGCCTCGAATTTGCGCACCAGCACGCGCTTGACGGCGCGGTCCACTACATCCATGGAAACGCGGCCGGCCTCTACGGATTCCTTCAGGAGGGCATAGCAGTGGGCTCCCAGGTCCACATCCACTCCGGCGTTGAGGGCCATCTCGCCGGCTTCCTGCCGGTCTTTGGCCACGTGGTGGCTGGTGTAGATGCCGTCGATGCTCTCGAGGTCGCTCACTACGAAGCCCTGGAAATTCCAGCGGTCGTGCAGAACGCCGGTGAGCAGTTCCTTGTTGCAGGTAGTGGGGATACCGTCAATGGTATTGTAGCTGGTCATGATGCTGAGGGCGCCATTCTCGATAGCCGTCTGGAAAGTGGGCAGTACGTTTTCTTCCAGGTCCCTGAGGCCGATGTGCGAAGGGCTGCCGTTGTGTCCGCCCTCGGGAATGCCGTAGGCGACGAAGTGCTTGAGCGTGGAGATGACGCCCTTCGAGGAGGTGCCGCGAACCATGGCCGATGCCATCTGCGAGGTAAGGTAGACGTCTTCGCCGTAGGTTTCTTCCACGCGGGACCAGCGGGGTTCGCGGGAGAGGTCAATCACCGGGCCGTAGCCGATGGTGCCGCCCTGGGCCATGAGCTCGGAACCGATCACCTGGCCCACCTGTTCGATGAGTTCGGTGTCCCAGGTGGCGCTGAGGCCGATGGAGGTGGGGAACACCGTGGTGCCTATGGCCATGTGCCCGTGGGGGGCTTCTTCGGCCAGGATGATGGGAATGCCCAGGCGGGTGGAGTCTATGGCGTAGTGCTGAAGGGCGTTGTAGGCTTGCACCGCCAGCTGAGGGTCAAGGCCGGTTTCCAGGGTCTTGCGGGTCCAGGGATCGGCCCTGAAGGTGGCCCAAAGCATACCGCCGTGCTGTTCCTGCACAAAGTCCCGGAAGGCGTTGGTGATCTTTACTTTCCAACTGGTGCTGTCCTCTTGACCGGGGATCTCCACCTTCTCATACATCGGCCATCCCAGCGGGCACAGCAGCTGTCCCAGCTTTTCGTCGAGGGTCATGCGGGAGAGGAGGTCATCGGCCCTTTCCTGGGCGCTCTTGAGGGCGTCCTTGTAGGCGGGTGTCTTTTCTCCGCAGGAGGAGAGGAGGAGGGTAACGGCAGCCAGGGAGGCCATCCATTTGCCGGGAAATGCGTGCATATCGGGAAGAGGTTTGTGTATCACACAAAGATAAGGATTATTCCCTTAAAAGAAAAATGGTTATCTTTGCATAAATATCGCATCCCATGATTACCGATTCCGTTCTTGACAAGGTTGTAACCGACCTTTTCCAAAATATCGAATTCCAGGCCGAGCCCGCAGGCTTGTACGACCCCCTGCGCTATATGGTGGCCATTGGCGGAAAAAGAATCCGTCCCCGGCTGTGCCTTACTACGTATGGGATTTATGCCCAGGAGTTTACGCCGTCCATTCTGCAGCCGGCGGCGGGGTTGGAAGTGTTCCATACCTTTACCCTCATCCACGACGACATCATGGACCGCAGCCCCTTGCGCCGCGGTCATGACACGGTGTGGAAAAGGTGGAGCGAAGACACGGCCATCCTGAGCGGAGACGTAATGTGCATCGACGCCTACAAGCGTGTGGCCCAGGCACCTCCTGCAGTTTTGCCCAAGGCCCTGGCCCTGTTCTCCAAGACGGCGGCCGAGGTATGCGACGGCCAGCAGCTGGACATGGATTTCGAGAAGCGCGGCATCGTGCCCATGGCCGATTACATGCAGATGATAGGCCTTAAGACGGGCGTGCTCATCGCCTGCTCGGCCCAGCTGGGCGCCCTCATCGCAGGGGCCGATGAACGCAGCCAGAAGTGCCTGTATGACTATGGCTATGATCTGGGCCTGGCCTTCCAGGTGGCCGATGATTATCTGGACGCTTACGGAGACCAGAAGGTGTTTGGCAAACCCATCGGCGGCGATATCCTGAATGAAAAGAAATCCTGGCTCACCGTGAAGGCCAACGAACTGGGTGCCAAGGGATTGGAAGAGGCTCTGGCTGCCCCTGCCACTACGGCCGGAGAGAAACAGGACAAGATAGACCGCGTCATGGAAATCTATGCCAGCGTAGGCATTGCCGATGCGGCACGCGAGGCCATCGGCCAGCTGAGTGACAGCGCCATTGCCAAGGCTGCGGGCGCTTCCATGGATGCTGCGGGCTTCGAGGCCCTCAAACGTTTTGCCGATTCCCTGGTAGGTCGCGCCAAATGATGGACCGGAGGGATCTGGAAATCATGGCTCCCGCAGGCAACTTCGGTTGCCTGACCGCCGCCGTGGAAGGCGGGGCCAACTCCGTGTACTTCGGTATCGGCCACCTGAACATGCGGTCGCATTCGGCCAATAATTTCTCCCGCGAAGACCTTCCGGAGATTATGCGCATCTGCCGCGCGTACGGCATCCGGGGCTATATGACGCTCAACATTACCCTGTTTGGTGAAGACTTGCAGGCGGCTTACGATACGCTGGACGCCGCCAAGGCCGCCGGGGTGGACGCCATCATCGCCTCCGATATGGCCTGCATCCTGTATTGCCGCAAAATAGGCCTGGAGGTGCATATTTCCACGCAGCTGAGCATTTCCAACATTGAATCCCTGCGCTTTTATGCCCAGTGGGCCGATGTGGTGGTGCTGGCGCGGGAACTCAACCTGACGCAGGTGAAGGCCATCCACGACGCCATTGTTTCCGAACATATCTGCGGGCCTTCCGGGAAGCCGGTGCGCATAGAGATGTTTGCCCACGGGGCCTTCTGCATGGCCACCTCGGGCAAGTGCTATCTGTCGCTGGCGGCCTATGGGGAAAGTGCCAACCGCGGCGCCTGCATGCAGGTCTGCCGCCGCGGATACGTGGTCACGGACTACGAGACGGGCTTCCAGGTGCACATTGACAACAAGTACCTCATGTCGCCCAAAGACCTGTGCACCATTGATTTCCTGGACAAGTTCGTGGAGGCGGGCGTGAAGGTCTTCAAGATCGAAGGCCGGGCCCGCAGTGCAGACTATGTCAAGATTACCTCGGCCTGCTACCGCGAAGCCGCCGATGCCGTGGCCGACGGAACCTTTACCCCGGAGCTGGGGGCATCCTACAAGGAGCGCCTGGCCACCGTGTTCAACCGGGGTTTCTGGGACGGGTATTACCTGGGTGCCCCCATGGGAGAGTGGAGCGCCAAATACGGCAGTAGCGCTACCCGCACCAAGGTGTATGTGGGCAAGGTGACCAACTGGTTTGCCAAGATAGGCGTGGCGGAGATTCAGGTGGAGGCCACGCCGCTGCACCAGGGCGACGAACTAATGTTCATTGGCAACACCACAGGCATGCTGGAAATGAAGGCGGAAGACCTCTGGCTGGACTTCAAGCCGGTTGCCGAAGTGCCCCAGGGCGTCCGCTGCTCCGTGGCCGTGCCGCTGGACGCCATGCCGGAGGACCGGGTAAACGGCGACGCCGAACCCGGAGAAAGGATTCACCCCCGCAGAGGCGATAAGGTGTATATCTGGAAATCCCAGACGCCTAGATAAGACTAATCAGCAAGTACAGGAAGTGAGCTATGATACCTGCGCACAGACCGGCTATGGTGTGTGCTCCCAGTGCTTTGGAGATAACCTTGCGGTAGCCCAGGGAGTCCAGCATGGCGGTGTGGGTAGAGAGATAGCCGCTCCAGCACATGCCGATGGCGGTGAACACGGCCACGGCGTTGCCATCCAGGATGCCGGCGGCATTGAAGGTGGGCAGAAGGCCCAGGGCGGCGCCCACGGCACCCAGAGCCGTCATGGGGAAGGCGATGAGTTCCATGTTGGTGAAGCCGAACAGCCATTCAAACACCCAGTGGATCTTCTCGGCCAGCCAGGGGAGGATGGGCACACCCTGTGAGGAGGAGCCGTCGTACACGCCTCCCTCACCAGGGCCGAAAGTAATCATGATAACGGCCGTGGTGATGATGAGCACACCCGGAATAATCTGCAGACCCAGCTCTACACCATTCTTGCCACCGTCCAGGACGGCGTTCAGGAAGCGCATGAAAACGCCGTCTTTCTGCTGTGTCTCGGAGGTTTCCAGAACCTCTTCCTCCACGATGGCGGCTACGGGCGAATCCAGTTCGGGGAACTCCTTGAGGCAGCTGCGCTGCATCAGGCGGGTAGAGATGATGGAACCGCAGACGGCGCCCACCAGGCCCACCATGGCGGCGCTTACCTGGATGTATCCCACCATGGTGATGATGACCACGAAGCCCATGCCGAAGGCCGTTCCGAAATTGGTGAGGGAGATGAGCTGATATTTCTTGAAATAGGAAGAGAACTTCTTGTCCTTGGACAGGGCTATGATGGCCGGGTTGTCCGACAGAAAGGTCATGACGGCGCCCAGGGCCGCTACACCGGGAAGGTTGTAGAGCGGTTTCATGAGCGGGCGCAGCACCCGTTCCAACAGATTCACTACGCCGAATTCCGACATCAGTTTGGACAGGGCTCCGGTAAGGACAGTGATGCCCATGAGGTAGAACACGGTGTTCAGAAGCAGGTCATGGGCCGTGTTCATAATGGTTTTGATCATGTTGGCACTGCCCATGCGCATGCCCAGCGGCACTGAGGCCACCACGATCAGACACAAAAGAGCAAAGGCCTCTACGGTAGAGCGGCGGATCTTTTTCATATAGTTTGCTTATTATTTACGTTTGCGGCGGGGGCGGCGATCGTGCTGGGCCATGGCGCGCTCCATATCGGCCTCGGGGTTTTCCGGTTCCTCGGTCTGGGCGGTCTCCGGCAGGTCTTCCACCAGCTCGTAATCCAGGAGCTTCTGCTCCAGGGAGGTGTTTTTGACACGGATGCGAAGCTCGTCTCCCAGGCGGATGATCCGGTGGGAACGGCGGCCGATGGCGCGGTAATGGTCTTCGTCGAAGATAAAGAAATCGCTCCTGATGGTGCGGTAGGGGATCATGCCCTCAATCTTGGTGGGCTCGATCTCCACATAGATGCCCCATTCGGTAACGCCGGACACATGGCCGTCGAACTCCTGGCCCACCTTGTCCTGCATGAATTCCACCAGTTTGTACTTGATGCTTTCGCGTTCGGCCTCGGCAGCCACTACCTCGCGTTCCGAGGCGTGTTTGCACTGGAGGGCATAGTAATCGGCATTGGCCGAATCCCCTCCGGCCAGGTAACGGGCCAGCAGGCGGTGCACCATCATATCCGGATAGCGGCGGATGGGCGAAGTAAAATGGGTATAGAAGTCGAAGGCCAGGCCATAGTGGCCGATATTGTCGGTGGAATAGCAGGCCTTGGCCATGGAGCGGAGGGCCAGGATCTGGATGGCGCCCATCTCTGGCTTGTTCTTGACTTCCACCATGAGCTGGTTCAGGGCCAGGGCTATGTCCTTTCCGTTGCCGATGGGCCCCATCTTGTGGCCCAGGTTGCCGGCGAATTCCCGCAGGCCGCCCAGTTTTTCCATGTTGGGCTCGTCGTGGACACGGTAGACGAAGGTCTTGGCCTTGGACTGGGCCTTGCCGTTCATCTTGCCTCCGGTGGCCACGTATTCGGCCACGTTGCGGTTGGCCAGCAGCATGAATTCCTCAATGAGCCAGTTGGCTTCCTTGGAGAATTTCTGATGTACGCCGATGGGTTTGCCGTTCTCGTCAATGTCCACCTTCATCTCCGGCCGGTCAAAGTTGACGGCACCGGCGGCAAAGCGCTTCTTGCGCAGTTTCAGGGCCAGTTTGTTGAGGATGAGGACGGCTTCCTTTATTTCGGCAGGAACTATTCCGCATTCGGAGCCGGCGCCGAATTCCTGTTCCATGGCGGCGTCGCCCGCCTCGATGATGGACTGCGCCAGCTCGTAGTCGAAGCGATAGTCGGAAAGGATGTTGGTGCGGCCGAACCAGGGATTGAACACCTTGCCCTGGGGCGTTATTTCAAATACGGCCGAGAAGGTGAGCTTTTCCTCATTCGGGCGCAGGGAGCACAGTTTGTTGGAGAGTTTTTCCGGAAGCATGGGGACGGTGCGGTCCACCAGGTAGACGGAGGTTCCGCGGGCCTGGGCTTCCTTGTCCACTGCCGTGTCCGGTCTCACGTACCAGGTGACATCGGCAATGTGGACGCCCACTTCGTAGTTGCCGTTTTCCAGTTTGCGGAAACTGAGGGCGTCATCGTAGTCCTTGGCGTCGGTGGGGTCTATGGTGAAGGTGAGTACCTTGCGGAAATCCCTGCGGTGGGCGCGATCCTGGTCCGTAATCTCTTCCGAGATGGAATCGGCCGCATTCTCCACGCTCTTCTCGAAGCGGTAGGGGAGGCCGAACTCCGCCAGGATGGCGTGCATCTCGGTTTCGTTCTCTCCGGGCATGCCCAGCACGTCTACCACGTGGCCGTAAGGGCCGGCGGCTCCCCGCTCCCAGCCGTCCACCACCGCGGCCACTTTCATGCCGCGCTGGCCTCCTTCGGGTACCGGGACGGAGATGTCGTAGGGCATGGTCTTGGAGCTCATGAGCACCCAGGCCTGCTTGCCCACAATGTGAAGAAGGCCCACGAACGGGCGGTCGCTTCTCTGGACGATGGCGATGATTTCTCCGCTGCGGCGCTTGGCCGTACCGGTCTTCTCCTGCGTAACAGCCACCCGTACAAGATCGCCGTGCAAGGCTCCCCGGGTTTTGGAGGCCTTTACATAGACATCTTCTTCCTGCCCTTCAATGCGCACGAAGGCAAATCCGTCGCGGGACATTAGCACTTTTCCCTCGTACTCGGGAACTACGCGCGCTTTCTTGTGGTTCTTGCGGTTGGGGCTGTTTTTGCGTTTGGACATAGTGTTGAATTATATCCTACAAATATACGCAAAATCTGCTAGCGGTACAACTCGCGGAGCACTTGCAGGGATTTGACCTGGATGTTGGTGTCGGTGTGATAGGAAAGGTACTGGAGCAGGACCTCGCAGAGGGTGTTTCGGTTTTCCCCGGACAGGGGCAGGAGCATGGATTCCTCGAAGCTCGTTTCCAGAAAAGGTTTCAGGCGCTGGAGATTCTCCCCGGCGAAGGGGGCGATGTCCTGCAGGGTGGGCCGGAAGCCCAGAGCCCCTGCAAACTCCAGCAGGAAGCGGATGTGAAAATTGGTGAAATCGCTTTCCAGGGCATCCAGGGTAAGGATGCTGCCCACGCACCAGTCAAAGAGCCCGTCCTCATTGGTGCCGTCCTTGAGGGTTCGCAGCAGCACCTCGGAGAGGAAGAGGGTCATGGTGTTTTTGTGAATGTTGTTCCGGATGCCGGAGAGGGCATCTTTAGGGCCGATGTTCCTCAGGCTCCAGAGCTCCGACTTGGGGTTTTCCACCACTTCGGCCTCCAGGATGTTGAGCGGAAGGAAGCGTGACATGCCGGCCTTGGCGCCGGAACGCACCAAAAAACCACGCCGGCCCCACTCCCGTGAAAGGGTATGGACGACCAGCGCGTTTTCTCCCACTTTAGTAGTAGAGAGTACAATAAGTTCTATGGTCTCCCCGGTCATTTACTGACGGAGATAGTCCGCCATGGCGCGGAGGGCCTTGCCGCGATGGGAGATGGTGTTTTTCACTGCCTCACCCAGCTGGGCGTTGGTTTTTCCGTATCCCTCGGGGATAAAGACGGGGTCGTAGCCAAAGCCGCCACGACCGGCGGGAGCATAGGCGATGTGACCTTCCATCACACCGTCGAAGAAGTGGTGTTCCCCGTTCACGACCAGGGTGACGGAGGTGCGGAAGCGGGCATTGCGGTTGGCCTTGGCGGTGGTGACACCGTTGGTGCGGGCCATGGCGGCTTCCTTCTCTCTGCGGGCCATTTCGGTGAGCAGTTTGGCGATGTTGGCCTTGGGGTCCTTGTCGGGACCGGCGTAGCGGGCGGTTTCCACGCCCGGGGCGCCGCCCAGGATGTCTACTTCCAGGCCGGAGTCATCGGCAAAACAAGGGAGTCCGGTTTTTTTGAAAATGTAATCGGCCTTCTGCATGGAGTTGGCCCTGAGGGTATTGCCCGTCTCGGGAATCTCTTCGGTAATACCCAGCGATGCGGGGGTAACGAGCTCAAATCCCTCGCCCAGAATTTCTTCAGCTTCCCGGATCTTTCCGGGATTGCCCGTTGCAAACACGATTCTCATAAACGAAACACTATTTACTAACCGGGCGCAAAGATAGTGATTATTTTTGTATCTTTGTCCCGTTGGCATCGTCTTTGGAAGACGAATGGCGCAATGAAAGCGATGAAAATGAAACGAACCCTGATTATTCTGGCCTCTGCGGCCTTCTTTTTTATTTCCGTGCCGAATGCATCGGCCCAGTCCAAGAGTTTCAGTATGGCCAAGTGGGTGGAAGTTTACAATTCCATCCTCAAGGAACTCAACCGCTCGTATGTGGATTCCCTGCAGGTGGGACGCATCCAGCGCGCCGCCGTGGATGCCATGCTGTCGGCCCTGGACCCTTATACCTTGTATGTCCCTGAGGAAGAGCGCGAAGATTTCCAGATGCAGCTCACCAATACGTACGGAGGCATCGGTGCCGTTATTTTCAAGCCGGATGTGAATGGAAACGTCCTTATCAACGAGCCGTACGAGTTCTCCCCGGCCGCCCGGGCGGGTCTTCGCTGTGGAGACGAGGTGCTGGCCATTGACGGGGTGTCCACCCACGGCCTTACCAGCGCGGAGAGCAGTGAGCGTATGAGGGGCAAGCCCGGCACCACGGTGGTACTTTCCGTCAAGAAGTTACGGGGCGAAACCGTGGATGTTCCCGTGGTGAGGGAACGCATTTCCCTCCCCTCGGTGCAGTATGTGGATATGCTCAACGAGGCCGATGGATACATCCTTCTGGACAAGTTCACCGACGGAGTGGGCCAGAGCATCCGTGATGCCTATCATACCCTTAAAAAGAAGGGAATGCAGCGTCTGGTGCTGGATTTGCGCGGCAACGGCGGCGGCCTTCTCAACGAGGCTGTGAACATTGTTTCGCTGTTCGTGCCCCGCGGCTCGGTGGTGGTAACGGCCAAGGGCCGCCTCGCCGGCTCCGAAGAGGTTTATAAAACCACGACGGATCCGGTGGACACCGAGATTCCCATCGTGATTCTGGTGGATTCCGGCAGTGCATCGGCCTCTGAGATTGTTTCCGGCGCCCTGCAGGATTACGACCGCGCTACCATCGTGGGCACCCGCACTTATGGAAAGGGTCTGGTGCAGAGCATACGCCCGCTGCCGTACGACGGCCAGCTCAAGGTAACTACCGCCAAGTATTACACGCCTTCGGGCCGATGCGTCCAGGCCATCGACTATTCCCACCGCAATGAAGACGGTTCCGTGGGCTTCATCCCGGATTCCCTTACCCACGAATTCACTACGACCCACGGCCGCAAGGTGCGTGACGGCGGCGGCATAACCCCGGATTTCATCGTGAAGGGCCAGAAGTATTCCCGCCTCATTTACTCCCTCGTTTACAGCGGGATTGTGGAGCAATACGCCCTCAAATATGTGTGCGAACACGAGAGCATACCCCCGGTGGACGAGTTCCATTTCACCGATTTTGAGGACTTTGTGGCCTTCGCCGCCGACAAGGAGTTCGACTACCGTTCATCGGCCCGGGCCCTCTTTGACGACATGAAGAAAGCCCTCAAGGAAGACGGCCTCACGGATGCCGTCGCTTCCGAACTATCGGCCCTGGAGAAGTCACTGGATATGGATAAGGCCACCTTCCTGCGCCTGAAGAAGGATGAGATCATCCCCTTCATCGAGGAAGAGATTGTGGTCCGCTACTACTTCCAGATGGCTGGTATCCGCGTCCGGATCCGCTACGACCAGCAGCTCCATGAGGCCCTCAAACAGCCCGCCATCAGCTGGTAATCAAAATTATAACTTCAGCCGGCCTCCGCGGTAGAATTCCACCAGGGTGGTCTGGTAAAGGCACTCGTAAGTGGCCTGGACGGAGTCCGACTGGGCTTTGATGAGACGTGCCAGTGACTCGTTGAACTCGGTGATGGTGGCCTTGCCGTTCTCGTATTTGGCTTTGGTGAGCGTGAAGGCGTCCTCGGCTGCGGCTGCGGCGTCCAGGGAAGCTTCGTGCTTGGCCTGGGAAGCGATGGCCGCATTCCAGGCCTGCTGAATCTCCTTATACAAATTATGCTCGGCCCGGAGCAGCTGAAGCTGCTGCGTCTGGTACTGCAGTTTGGCGCCACGCACCTGGTTGCGCACAGAGAAGCGGGTAAAGATGGGGATGTTCAGGGACAGACCCACATACTCGCTGAAGTTGGAATTGAGCTGGTTCCAGAAGTTCTGCGAGGCAAAACTGGTGTAGTAGTTGGTGCCCAGGCCGCCGCGCAGGGAAAGGGTGGGATAATGGCCGGCCTTGGCAATCTGGATCTGCTTCTGAGCCCCCTGCAGACGCAGTTTTTCGGCCTGGATGGCGGGACGCACATTCAGCGCCTCGGCATAAATCTCGTCCGGATGGGGAATAAGGGCCGATGAGAAGGAAACCTTGGGCCGGACTATGGAGAAGCCTTCCCAGCTGGGGAATTCCAGCAGCTGGGACAGGTCCAGGAGCGATGCACGGATGTTGTTCTCGGCCTGGATGAGGGTGACGCGGCTCTGGGCCAGGGTGGCTTTCTGCTGGGACACTTCGGCGGCCGATGCGCGACCGGTGTCGTACAGGCCCTGGAGACGCACCACCTGCAGGGAGTCGATGCTCACCTGCCTGGCGGCCACGTCGCGGATTTCATAGTTGTAGAGGATTTGGACATAGGCCTTGGCCACCTGGACGCTGATGTCGTCGCGGGCTTTGGCCAAATCGGCCGTGGCGGCCTCCAGGTTGAGCCTGGCCAGCTGCATGCGGCGGGGCGTGGCCAGACCGTCGAACAGGGTCATGTTGGCGCCGATGGAGAAGCTGGTAGAGGCGGTGTTACCTTTCTCGTAGGTGTTGTTGCCGCCGATACCGCGGCCAAAGTTGACGGTCTGGTCCACGGAACCGGTTACTGCGGGCAACCAGGCCATACGGGCCGTGTTGTCCTCCACCTTGCGGGTTTCCAGGGTAATGGAGCTTCCGGCCACGGTGAGGTTGTTGTCCATGGCCCAGTCAATGCACTCCTGAAGGCTCCAGGGATGCGACAGGTCGGGCAGCGAGTCGGTGGGGGCGGTGAGGACCGCCAGGGCAATCAGCAATGCTTTCATGACTTACTTGCTTTTAATGATTTGCGGTCCGCGGACTTTCTCTCCCACGGCCAGGCCGTCTTTCACCTCAATGGTAACCCCGTCGGAAAGGCCGGTAGTTACCATGCGCTTGGTCCATTCTTCCCCGTCTTTCACATACACGAAAGTGCTGTCTCCTTCCCACTGGATGGCGCTTTCGGCCAAGGTAATCACATCGTGCACTTCCTGCAGCACAATCTCGGCATTGGCGCTGTAGCCGCTGCGGATGGTCACGTCGGAAGGAACCTTCACAGAAGCCTTGATTTCAAAGAGATTGGTGCCGTTGGACTCGGTGGCCTTGGGGGAAATATACTCCAGCGCAGCGTCGAAATGAACATCCTGCAAAGCACCCACGCTGATGCGCACAGGCAGGCCGATGTGAAGGCGTCCCACCTCCGTCTCGTCGATGTTGCCGTCGAAGATGAGGTCGTCCATATTGGCCACGGTGGCGATGGTGGTACCGTCGTTGAAGGTATTGGACATGGTGACGGAGTTACCCACTTTCACCGGAACGTCCAGGATGAGGCCTGAGATGGTGGAACGGATGAGGGTGGTACTTCCGCTCTTGTTGGCCGATGAAACACCGTCCCGCACAATTTCCAGGGTCTCCTTGGCGATGGAATGCTCTTCCTGGGCCTGTTTGAGGGCCTGTTCCACCTTCTCGAAGGACTCGGCGCTCACGAGCTTCTGGTCAAAGAGTTTCTTCTCACGGTCGTAGTTGATCTGAGCCTGCTTGAGGTTCACTTCGCTCAGGCGCACGCGGCTCTGGGCCGAGGACAGCTGGTTCATATCCGGAATCACCTTGAGCTTGGCGATGATCTCGTCCTTCTGGACGGTCTGACCGGCTTCCTTGTAGAGTTCGGCTATGATTCCGTTGATCTGGGGCTTGACATTGACCTCGTCCCGGGGCTGGATCTTGCCCGTGACCACGGTGCTCTTGACAACCTCTCCCTGGGTGGGAGTGAGCTCCTGATACTCGATCGCCTTGGGCTGGGACCGCTTGAACAGGTACGCGAAGGTGCCCAGGAAGATGGCGGCCACCAGCACAATCATCAGAATTCTTACTACTTTTTTCATATAACTAACAACTTATTATTATTCATCTCTCATAGCGTCCACGGGCTTGATCTGCATGGCGCGGGAGGCGGGCATGAGGCCGGCCACCACTCCCAGCAAGGTGAGCAGGGCGGCGGCCAGGATGGCCGTTCCGAAGGGCACCTGGAAGGCCGCTTTCAAAATGCCGTCCTCCGTCATGGCCAGTTCTACACCGGCCAGGATGAGCACGCTGAACACGATGGCCGACATACCCGCCACCAGGGTGAGCACGATGCTCTCGGAAATGATCTGTCCCAGGATCTGGCTGGGCGTGGCACCGATGGCGCGACGGATGCCGATTTCGGTAGTGCGCTCCTTCACGCTCACCATCATGATGTTGGATACGCCTATGACGCCGGCCAGCAAAGTACCCAGACCGATGAGCCATACCAGGAAGTTGATGCCCTTGAACAGGTTGTCCACAATGCCGAAGATGAGCTGGGTGTTCAGCAGGAACAGGGCCTGCTCGTCGGTGGGGTCGAAGTAGTGTGCCCGGGCCATAATCTCCCGCACGCGGGGCGTGAGGTCGCTCATGACAAAGCCGGGCTTGGCCGTGAAGCACAGCAACTGGATGTTGTTGCCCAGATTATAGGCCTTGGCTGCCTGCGTGATGGGGATGGTGACCATATCGGACGGACTGCCATTGATCTGGACGCCGCCTCCTTCCCGCCAGTCTACGCCGATGACGCTGTAGTAGGTGCCGCCCAGCAGGATGCGCTCTCCGCAGGGATCTCCCCCTTCCGGGAACAGGGTGGTATACACCTTCTTGCCCAGGACGCACACTTTGCGCTCGTGGGCCAGGTCGGCGTCGTTCAGATAGCGGCCATACATCAGTTTCGGGGTCTCGATGAGGGCATAATCGGCCCTTACCCCTTTCACGACGGCGGAGCTGTAGGCGTATTCGTCACGGGCGGCGGTTCTTCCCCAGAGGCTGACGGAAGGGGTCACCGTCTCCAGCTCCGGCATCATGTGTTTCAGACGGTCCACATCGGAATACTGCATATTCCAGCTGCGGTCCTTCTTGAAACCCTTGTAGGGTTTGGTGGTATTGTCGGCAAAGGCGATGCACGTATTCTGCGCAAAACCTTCGAAATTCTTGTTCAGGAGTTCCTTCAGGCCCTGGTTGCCGCCGGTGAGCAGCATGAGCATGAAAATGCCCCAGAATACGCCGAAGCCCGTGAGGAAGCTGCGGCTTTTGTTCCGCAGGATACTGTCCAGGATTTCCCGGAAGGTATCTGTATCAAACCTTATCTTCATTCTGCTCTCAGGGCTTCAATGGGTTTCACACGGGCGGCTTTCCAGGCGGGGATGATCCCGGCCAGGGTTCCGGCTACAATTAACAGGAGGGTGGCTTCCATGGCTACATCCAGGCCCACGGTGGGATTCACCAGCATCTGGATCTTGTCAAAGCCGATGTCTACGGCCTGCTGCCCCACGGTCTTGTCCATCACCTGGCAGGCAATCATTCCCAGCAGCAGGCCTACGTAGCCGAATATGGCGGTGATGAAGATGCTCTCGGCAATGATGAGCTTGAGGATGTCGCCAGGCTTGGCGCCGATGGCTTTCCTGACACCGAACTCGTGGGTACGCTCCTTAACCGTGATAAGCATGATGTTGGATACGCCCACGATACCGCTCACCAGCGTGAGAAGGCCCAGGATCCACAGGGCAATCCTCAGGATGGAAGAGGCCTTGGTCATTTCCAGATTGTCCGTATATCCATTGCGGACCCAAAGGCCGTTGTTATCGTCGGGGGCAATGTCGTGGAGGCGTTTGATCCCTCTGGTATATTCATCTTCAAAAGCCCGGTGCTCCTCCAGGGTCACGGGACCGTTCACAGAAAAGGAAATGGTTTCGATGTTGTCGGTGCGGTCGTAGATTCCCTTATAAGTGGAATAGGGGATATAGCAGGAGCGGCGGAAGTCCCGTTCGTCGGTATGGTAGATGCCCACTACCTGGTAGGCCAGGGCTCCTACCTTGATCCATTGGCCCGTCAGGGTGGTCCAGTCTCCGGGAACCAGCTCCTTGGCCTGGGATCCGCTGATCACCATCACCTTGCGGCGTTCACGCAGGTCTTCCTGGTTCAGGAAACGGCCGGCGGCCATTTTGATCTTGAACTGCTCCTGGTGTTCCGGCATGGCTCCGGAAAGCCATCCGTTGACGGTTTTTCCGTTGAGGGAAAGCACGGCACTGGAAGAGGAAGTCCGGGTGGATATGTTGTCAATGACCCCCTGCCATTTGCTTCCCTGTGTATAGTTCAGGTCTTCCTGGTCCAACTGGATGAAACGCCCTTCCTTGAAGCCGTTATAGGGCTTGGAGGTGCGCCAGCCTTCCACGCTGATGGTTCGGGAAACGAAATCCTCCATATTGCCCATGAAGGAATGCATGAGGCCGTTGCCGGCACCCAGCAGCGCAATCAGCAGGAAAATGCCCCAGCTTACCGCAAAGCCCGTTAGGGCCGTGCGGAGCTTGTTGTTCCGGAGGGAACTGGCTATTTCGACAAAGAGTTCGCGCATTATTTGATGATGCTGGCACCCCAGGAGGCGTGGTCGGAATTTTCTTCAATCTGGCCGATGATGCCGTCTTTGATATGGATGATCTTGTTGGTCTCGTTGGCAACGCCGCTCTCATGGGTGACCACAATGATGGTGATGCCTTCTTCCTGGTTGAGTTTCTTGAGCAGCTGCATCACCTCCACGCTGGTCTTCGAGTCCAGGGCACCGGTGGGTTCATCGGCCAGAATGATCTGGGGATGGGTGATGAGGGCGCGGGCAATGGCGACACGCTGCTTCTGGCCGCCGGACATCTCGTTGGGGAAATGCTTGGCCCAGGGGGTGAGCCCCAGCTTCTCCAGGTATTCCATGGCCAGCTCGTGACGCTTGCGGCGGGGGACACCCTGATAATACAAGGGGAGTTCCACGTTTTCCACGGCCGTTTTGAAGCCGATGAGGTTGAAGCTCTGGAAAATGAAGCCTATCATTCGGTTGCGGTAGTCGGCCGACTGCCTTTCCGTGAGGTCCTTGATGAGTTTGCCATCCAGGGTGTAGGTGCCTGTGTCGTAATTGTCCAGGATGCCCAGGATGTTGAGGAGGGTACTCTTGCCGGAACCCGAGGCTCCCATGATGGACACGAATTCGCCCCGCTCGATGCTCAGGTTAATGCCTTTGAGCACGTGCAGGGGCTGCCCGTTGTTGTAGGTCTTGTTGAGATCTTTTAGTTCGATGAGCGCCATCGTTTCTGCTGTATTAGTATGCTATTGCACTGCAAAGATAGAACAGTTTTTCGATTCCGCAAAACTTTTTTCATCTTTTTGAATTAGACGGAGAAAGTTGCCGCACGGTTGGCTTTTTATAGCAAAAAATCGGCCAGTATTGGATTTTTTTCACTACTTTAGCGGTTCCTAAGGAAATAATTACTATTCAATATGTCTGATTCCATTAAGAAAACCCTCCGCGATTCTGCGGCCATGCGCTGGACAGCCCTCCTCCTGCTGGCCCTCGCGATGTTCTGTTCCTATATTTTCATGGACATCCTTTCGCCCATCAAGGACCTGATGCAGGAAACCCGGGGCTGGGATTCCACCGCCTTCGGTACCATGCAGGGTTCGGAGGTATTCCTGAACGTATTCGTGTTCTTCCTCATCTTCGCCGGTATTATCCTGGACAAGATGGGCGTGCGCTTCACGGCCGTGCTCAGTGCTGCGGTTATGCTGGTGGGCGCCTGCATCAAGTGGTACGCCGTAAGCGATTCCTTCATGGGCAGCGGCCTGGAGAACTGGTTCAACAACAACCTCAATTATATCCCGCTTTTCGATGAGCTGGGGGTATCGCCCTTCTACAGGGGCATGCCGGCATCGGCCAAACTGGCCGCCTGCGGCTTTATGATTTTCGGCTGCGGCTGCGAGATGGCCGGCATTACGGTGAGCCGCGGTATCGTGAAGTGGTTCAAAGGCCGTGAGATGGCCCTGGCCATGGGTTCCGAAATGGCCCTGGCCCGTCTGGGTGTGGCCACCTGCATGATCTTCAGCCCCTTCTTCGCCAAGCTCGGCGGCCATGTGGATGTTTCCCGCTCCGTGGCCTTCGGCGTGGTGCTCCTGTGCATCGCCCTCATGATGACCATCGTCTACTTCTTCATGGACAAGAAACTGGACAGCCAGACCGGAGAGGCCGAAGAGAAGGACGATCCGTTCAAGGTGAGCGACATCGGCAAAATCCTTTCCGACGGCGGCTTCTGGATTGTGGCCCTGCTGTGCGTGCTGTACTATTCCGCCATCTTCCCGTTCCAGAAGTATGCGGTGAACATGCTGCAGTGCAACCTGAGCCTCACCCTGCCGGATGCCGGTTCCTTCTGGGCAAGTTCCAACGTTACGCTTATCCAGTATTTCATCATGCTGGTGGTGGCTGCGGCCGGTTTTGCCAGCAACTTCCAGAAGAAGAAGACCAACCAGTATATTCTTCTGGGTATCTGTGTGGTGGCCCTCATCGTCTACTGCTACATGGGTTACATGCGCCAGAGCGCAGAGGCCATCTTCGCCGTGTTCCCGCTGCTGGCCGTGCTCATTACCCCCATCCTGGGCAACTACCTGGACCACAAGGGTAAGGGCGCTTCCATGCTGGTGCTGGGCTCCATCCTCCTCATTGCCTGCCACCTCACCTTCGCCTTTGTCCTGCCTGCCTTCAAGGGCAACGACCTGGGCGGTGTCATTGTGGCTTACGTGACCATCCTGGTGCTGGGCGCCAGCTTCTCCCTGGTTCCCGCCGCCCTGTGGCCTTCCGTTCCCAAGCTGGTGGACGCCAAGGTTATCGGCAGTGCCTATGCCCTCATCTTCTGGATCCAGAACATCGGCCTGTGGCTGTTCCCCCTGCTCATTGGCAAGGTGCTGGACAAGACCAATCCGGGCGTGACGGATCCGACCGCCTTCAACTACACCGCTCCTCTGGTGATGCTGGCCTGCCTGGGCATCGCGGCCCTGGTGCTGGGTCTCGTCCTCAAGGCCGTGGACAAGAAGAAGGGCCTGGGCCTGGAGCTGCCTAACATAACGGCTGAGTAAGGATGGCAGCTTCTTCGGTTCAGAAATTTTACAGGTCAGCGTCTTGGATAGTGCTGGCCTGTTTGGTAGTACCGATGTTCGCATCGTACTACTTCGACGACATGTTCTCCAGCATCTCGTACCTGTTCGAGGACCCGTCCCTCACCCAGTTGGGATGGGATGCGGCCGGGTACGGGCTCTACGCCAGCGGATACAGCGTGCTGTGTGTATTCGGCGGTTTGGTGCTGGGGGGTATCCTGCTGGATAAATGGGGCGTCCGTTTCTCGGGCTCCATCTTTGTGCTCATGATGGCCGGAGGCGCCGGAATGGTGCTGTGGGCCCTTCTGAGCGGCTCCTCCGCCTCCCTTACCATCGCCTACGTGGGCGTGATGCTCTTCGGCCTGGGCAGCGAGATTGCGGGAACGGCCGTCACGCGAAGCATCGCCCGCTGGTTCAAGGGAGGGCCGATGGCCTTCGCCATGGGCATTCAGCTGGCCATCGCCCGCCTGGGCACGGCCTTCGCGCTGGTGCTTTCACCCAAGCTGGTGCAGCAGCAGGCGGGTCATGTCTATACCTTGGCCGAAACCGCCAGACCCGCCGTGGTGGGCATGGGCCTCATGGCCCTGGGCCTTATTCTCTGGGCCATCTTCGTGGCCCTGGATGCATCGGCCGGTAAAAGCCGCCAGGAGGAGCTTGAATCCCTCAAATCCAAGACGCCCGACAGCGCCTCTTCGCCTGCCGGTGCCCCGGAGGATGAGTTCCGTTTCTCCGATATCCTTCACGTGCTGGGCAACCGCAATTTCTGGCTCCTGGGCCTGCTGTGCGTGCTGTTCTACAGCAGCGTGATTGCCTTCAAGAAATTTGCCGGGGCCATTCTCATCCCCCGCTTTGACATACCCGCCCAGACGGCCGGCTGGATGATTTCCATGCTGCCGTTCTCTACGGTTATCTTTGCTCCTCTGTTCGGTATCCTGGTGGACAAGGTGGGCAGGGGAACCCGCTGGATGATGATCGGCGCCATCCTGGCCCTGATTGCCCACGCCCTGCTGGCCTTTGCTCCGGCCGGCGTGCCTTTCTGGGGCTATCTGGCCATGGTGTTCCTGGGTTTCGGCTATTCCCTGGTGCCGGCGGCCCTCTGGCCCTCCGTGCCCAAGATTGTGCCGGACAAGGTGCTGGGTACCACCTATGCGCTCATCAACTGGGTGCAGAACCTGGGCCTGCTGAGCTTCAAGTGGCTCTCCGGCGTCATTCTGGGCACCGGTGCCCAAGGACCCGTGAAGGTGGAAATCATGTTCAGCGCCCTCTGCGTCTTTGCCGTGCTGGTGGCCGTCATCTTCTGCCGTACCTCGGTCCGCAATCCCCAGCTCCAGCTGGACGAGCCCAATAAGTAGGTCTGCGCTTTCGGAAATTATTCTTATCTTTGTACACTATGTACGAGGTACTGAACCAAATCAACTCTCCCGAAGACCTTCGGAAACTTTCGCGCACCCAGCTGGAGACGCTGTGCGCAGAAATCCGTTCATACATTTTGGAGTGTTGCGCCGTAAATCCCGGCCATGTGGGATCCAGCCTGGGGGCTGTGGAGCTCATCGTCGCCCTACATTATATATATAATACGCCCGCGGACAAACTGGTGTTTGACGTGGGGCACCAGGCGTATGCCCATAAAATCCTGACGGGCCGGCGCGAGGCGTTCCGGAAAAACCGTACGCTGGAGGGCATCAGCGGCTTCCCCAAGCGGGACGAGAGTCCGTACGACGCATTTGGCGCCGGACATGCTTCTACGTCCATATCGGCCGCACTGGGTTTTGCCGAGGCGGCGCGCCTGCAGGGAACGGGGGATCGTACGGTGGCCATCATCGGAGACGGCGCCCTCACCGGAGGCCTGGCCTGGGAAGGCCTGAACAACGCCGGATCGTCCAAGGCCGATATCCTCGTCATTCTCAACGACAACAACATTTCCATCGACAACAACATCGGCGGCCTTCACGAGTACCTGCTCAATGTGACCACCCACCCCGTCTACAACCAGATCAAGAACAAGGTCTGGAATTCGATGGGAGCCGGCAAGGCCCGTGAATGGGTGCAGAAGAAAGTGATCGATGCCAAGTCCAACCTGGTGCGCGGCACCGGCGGCGCCCTGTTCGAGTCGCTGGGCTTCCGCTATTTCGGCCCCATAGACGGAAACGACCTGGAGCAGCTCCTCTATACGCTGGAGCGGCTTCGCAAGTTGAAGGGACCGCGCTTGCTGCACATCCACACCCGCAAGGGGGCGGGCTTCGCTCCCGCCGAGGCCGATCCTACGGTCTGGCATGCCCCGGGGCGCTTTGACCCCGCCACGGGCGAGCGCGTGAAGACGAACTACACGGCCGACCGCTACCAGGACGTTTTTGGAGAGGTGCTGGTGGAACTGGCCCAAATGGATTCCAAGGTGGTGGGGGTTACTCCCGCCATGGCTACGGGCTGCGGCATGAACCTGCTGCAGAAAGCCGTGCCGGAGCGTTTCTTCGACGTAGGCATTGAAGAGGAACATGCCGTTACCTTCTCGGCCGGCCTGGCCGCCGCCGGCATGAAGCCTTATTGCAATATTTATTCTTCCTTCTCCCAGAGGGCCTATGACTGCATCATCCACGATGTGGCCTTGCAGAACCTGCCGGTGGTGCTTTGCTTCGACCGGGCGGGCCTGGTAGGGGAGGACGGCCCTACGCACCACGGCTGCTACGATCTGGCGGCCTACCGCAGCATTCCGGGCATCGCCATATCGGCCCCGCGTAATGAGGCCGAGCTTAAACAGCTTATGTATACGGGCCTGTCGCTCAAGGACGGTCCCCTTATCATCCGCTATCCCCGCGGCATAGGCGAAGGGGAACCCTGGCGGGAGGCTCCGTACAAGGCGCTGCCCGTCGGCCAGGGCGAAAAGCTTCTGGAAGGGACGGGAGTCGCCGTCCTGGGACTGGGACCGGTGGTGAACCGCGCCCTGTCTGCGGCGCTCAAGTTAAAGGCCGATTTCGGAAAAGCCCCCGCTGTATTTGATATGCGCTTCCTCAAGCCGCTGGATTCCGCCATCCTGGAGGAAGCTGCGGGCTTCAAGGCCATCCTCACCCTGGAGGACGGAGCCCTCAAGGGAGGCTTGTTCGGCGCGGTGAGCGAGTATTTTGCCGACAGGGCCGATGCCCCCGTCATAAAAGGAGTCGGCATCCCGGACCGCTATATGACCCAGGACACCCAGAAGGCCCAGCGTGCCTCCTGCGGTATGGACGAGGAGTCCCTTCTTGAACTCCTTACGGCGATGATGAAAAATCTGTAAAAAAGTTTGGTGGATTCAAAAAAAGTATCTACCTTTGCAGTCCTTTCAGCGATGAAGGATTCGTGAGCGCCGATATAGCTCAGTTGGCCAGAGCACGTGATTTGTAATCTCGGGGTCGTGGGTTCGAATCCCTCTATCGG
>JAFPGC010000037.1 GCA_017423025.1 Bacteroidales bacterium | reverse complement strand
TTCTTGTGATCGGCCGTGTGTACTGCCCAACCATTTCTTGCAAGATACACACCTCTGCCTCCAGCACAAATCATCGGCTCAATACAAATGGTCATTCCGTCTATGAGGCGGGCGCCGTGACCCCTTCTCCCGTAATTGGGAACGCCGGGATCCTCGTGCATTTCCTTTCCCACACCGTGTCCTTCCAATTCACGGACAACGGAAAAACCGAATGACTCAGCGTACGACTGCACCGCGTATCCGATATCGCCCGTCCGATTGCCAGCCACAGCCATTTCAATGCCCTTGTACAGGGATGCCTTTGTGACGTCCAGGAGCTTCCGGGTTTCGGCGTCCACCTCCCCCACGGGGAAGGTGTAAGCCGAATCACCGTTATAGCCTTTGTACAGGGTTCCGCAATCTACGGAAACGATATCTCCCTCTTCCAAGGGACGGTCGGACGGAAAACCGTGGACGACCACATCGTTAACGCTCATGCAGAGAGCTGCGGGAAAGCCATCGAAACCTTTGAAGGAAGGGACTGCACCGTGGTCACGGATAAAGGTCTCGGCCACCTCGTTCAACTTCGCAGTTGTCACACCAGGGGCGACCAGTTTACCGACCTCTGCCAGTGTACGGGACACCAGATCTCCGTTGATGCGGAGCAGCTCGATCTCTTCTTCGGTCTTGGGCCTTACCATATCGATTATCGATAGTACATTCAAAAATTACATTCCAGAGCGGCCAGTGAGACGACCGGTCTTCATGAGACCGTCGTAGTGACGCATGAGCAGGTAGCTCTCAATCTGCTGGAGGGTGTCCAGGATTACGCCCACAAGGATCAGCAGCGAGGTGCCGCCGAAGAAGCTGGCGAACTGGTTGTTAACACCCAGCACATTGGCGAGGGCCGGCATACATGCGATCATAGCCAGGAAAATGGAACCCGGAAGGGTTACCTTGGTCATGATGCTGTCCAGGTACTCGGCAGTCTTCTTGCCAGGCTTGACACCCGGGATGAAGCCACCGTTCTTCTTCATATCTTCGGCCATCATCGTGGGGTTCACGGTAACAGCGGTATAGAAGTAGGTGAAGACGATAACGAGCAGGCCGAATACGATGTTGTAAGGCACGCTGGTGTAGCTGGAGAAAGCGGCGGCGATACCGCGGGTGCTTTCGTAGTTGCCCAGCAGCATGGGGAACATCATCAGAGCCTGGGCGAAGATGATAGGCATCACGCCGGCAGCGTTGATCTTAAGGGGAATGTATTGACGCACACCACCGTACTGCTTGTTGCCGATAACGCGCTTGGCATACTGCACCGGAACTTTGCGGACAGCCTGCACCAGGGCGATGGCGGCAAGGATAACCAGTACCCAGACGACCATTTCCACCACGAACATGATCATACCACCGTTAGGGGAAGCGGAATCGAACTTCTGGGTAGCCTCGGCCACGAGGGCGTAAGGCAGACGAGCCACGATACCGATCATGATGATGAGGGAAATACCGTTGCCGATACCACGGTCCGTAATACGCTCACCCAGCCACATCACAAACATGGAACCGGCCATGAGGATGACGGTGGAGATCAGACGGAACATGAAGGCGCTGGTGTGCATGGAGATAGCCTCGGCGGGGATAAAGCTCACCACATAGGCAGGGCCCTGAACGGCGAGGATAGCCACCGTGAGGTAGCGGGTGATCTGGTTCATCTTCCGGCGGCCGCTCTCGCCTTCCATCTGCATTTTGCGGAAGGAGGGAACGAACATGCCCAGAAGCTGGACCACGATGGATGCCGAGATGTACGGCATCACACCCAGAGCGAAGATACTGGCATTACCGAAAGCACCGCCGGAGAACATGTTAAGCAGGCCGACGAGACCTTCCTGGGTACCTGCGATACCACTCTTCAGGATTTCAGGATTGATACCCGGAAGAAGGATAAAGCTACCCAGACGGTAAACCAGCACAAGCATGATCGTGTAACCGATCCGCTTGCGCAGTTCTTCGATGTTGTAGATGTTGCGAAGGGTCTGAATGAACTTCTTCATCGCTATTCTTATTCGATTACGATTGCTTTACCTCCGGCAGCCTCAATCTTGCTCTTTGCAGAAGCGGAGAAGGCGTTGGCCTTCACCTCGACGGCGGCGGTGATTTCACCGTTACCGAGCACCTTGACCAGTTCGCCCTTGGAAGCGATACCGGCGGCGATCAGGGTATCCACGTCGAACTCCTTGGTACCGAGCTTCTCGCTCAGGGCCTGGATGGTGGCGACGTTGACAGCCTTGTAGGCAACGCGGGTAGGGTTCTTGAAGCCGAACTTGGGCAGACGGCGCTGAATAGGCATCTGACCACCTTCGAAACCGACCTTGTGCTCGTAACCGGCACGGGCCTGGGCACCCTTGGTACCACGGGTAGCAGTGCCACCCTTACCGGAACCCTGACCGCGACCGACGCGCTTGGTGTTATGGGTTGCGCCCTTTGCGGGCTTCAGATTATCAAGTTTCATCTCTAGTCCTCCTCTTAGTCAATTACTTCATAAGTAACCAGATGCTGTACTTTCTCAAGCATACCACGGGTGATGGGGGTATCCTCCACCTCTACGGTCTGGTGCATCCGGCGGATACCGAGAGTCTTGAGGTTTGCGATCTGACGCTTGGTCTCTCCATTCTTGGAGCGGACCTGGGTAATCTTAAGCTTTGCCATAGTCTCTCTCGTATTAACCGTTAAAAACTTTGCTCATAGGAATGCCACGGAGACCGGCCACGGTGTAAGCGTCGCGCATCTCGGTGAGGGCGGCGATAGTGGCCTTCACCAGGTTGTGAGGGTTGGAAGAACCCTTGCTCTTGGCGAGCACGTTCTGTACACCGGCGCTCTCGAACACGGCACGCATAGCACCACCGGCCTTTACACCGGTACCGGGGGCAGCGGGTTTCATGAACACCTCAGCGCCACCGAAGCGGGCTACCTGCTCGTGAGGGATGGTGGTGTTGATCACGGGAACCTTCACCAGGTTCTTCTTGGCGTCCTCCACGCCCTTGGCGATGGCGGCGGTAACTTCGTTAGCCTTACCGAGACCGTAACCTACGACACCGTTCTCGTCTCCGACCACCACGATGGCGGCGAAGCGGAAGTGACGACCACCCTTGGTGACCTTGGTCACGCGGTTGATGGCTACCAGTCTGTCCTTGAGTTCAAGGTCAGAGGTCTTTACTCTTTTTACGTTTGAATTTGCCATAGTAGTCTCAATAATTAGAAGGTGAGGCCGCCTTCACGGGCAGCGTCTGCCAAAGATTTAACTCTGCCGTGGAAGAGGTAACCTCCGCGGTCGAATGCGACAGCCGTAATACCGGCGGCGAGGGCGCGCTCGGCGATGGCCTTGCCTACGATAGCAGCAGCTTCGCGGCCGTTCTTACCCTTGGTCTGTGCGGCCAGGGCCTTGTCATTGGAGGCGGCAGCCACGAGGGTCTTCCCCTCGAGATCGTTAACCACCTGGACGTAGATCTGCTTGTTGGAGCGGAACACGACCATGCGGGGACGCTCGGCGGTACCGTTGACATGCTTGCGGATGCGATAGTGGATCCGTCTTCTTCTTTCAATTCTATTCAATGCCATAATTCTTTCCTCCTAATTATTTGGCCGAAGCAGTTTTACCAGCCTTGCGACGGAGCTGCTCGCCCACGAACTTGATACCCTTGCCCTTATACGGCTCAGGACGGCGGAACGAACGGATCTTGGCGGCCACCTGGCCCACCAGCTGCTTATCGGCGCTCTTGAGAATGAGGACGGGGTTCTCACCCTTGCGCACCTGAGGGGTTTCAGCGGTTACCTCGGCGGGGAGCATGATCTGGATGTCGTGGGAATAACCTAAGGACATGGTCAGGAGCTGGCCCTGAGCAACCACGCGATAACCTACGCCGACGAATTCCTGCTTGATGGTGAAGCCTTCGCTGACGCCCACTACCATGTTGTGGACGAGGGCGCGATACAGGCCGTGCATGGAACGGAAACGGGGAAGATCGCTGGGGCGGGTGAATTTGATTTCATTTCCCTCGATGGTCACGGTGATATCCGGATCCACCTTCTGGCACATTTCGCCATGAGGGCCTTTCACCTTCACGATATTGCCGTCCAGGAGCTCTGCCTTGGTACCGGCCGGAAGGACTACAGGTAATTTACCGATTCTTGACATAATGTTGGGTTCGATTAGTAAACATAGCAAATAACCTCACCGCCAACGTTCAGCTCCTTGGCTTCCTTGTCGGTGATAACGCCCTTGGAAGTGGACAGCACAGCGATACCCAGGCCATTGAGGACGCGGGGCATGTTGGCGACGTCTGCATACTTGCGAAGACCGGGGGTGCTCACGCGCACAATGCTCTTGATGGCGGCAGCCTTGGTCTCGGGGTGATACTTCAGAGCGATCTTGATGGTGTTGTAAGGGGCACCCTCAACCACTTTGTAGCTGAGAATGTAACCTTTTTCGCACAGAATCTTGGTGATGGCCAGCTTCATGTTGGAAGCGGGGATTTCAACCACCTTCTTGCCAGCGCTGTAAGCGTTACGGATTCTGGTCAGAAAATCTGCAATAGGATCAGTCATTTTTTTGTCTTTTTGTGGACCGGCGCATTTGTTACGCCCGATATCCTGTTAATTTAAGGTATTAGGCCCGGAACAATCCGGGATAAAGGGTTACTACCAGCTGGCCTTCTTGACGCCCGGGATGAGGCCCTGGGAGGCCATTTCGCGGAACTGGATACGGCTGAGGCCGAATTCACGCATGTAACCCTTGGGACGACCAGTAAGGGAGCAGCGGTTGTGGAGACGTACGGGGCTAGCGTTCTTGGGAAGCTTGTCCAGGGCGGCGTAATCGCCGGCCTCTTTCAAAGCAGCGCGCTTTGCGGCGTACTTAGCAACTAATTTCGCGCGTTTAACCTCGCGAGCTTTCATTGATTCCTTTGCCATGCTACTATCTTAGTTATTGTGTTTCTTGAACGGGAGGCCGAAAGCCTTCAGAAGGGCGTGAGCCTCTTCGTCGGTCTTGGCGGTAGTCACGAAAGTGATCTCGACACCGTGGATGCGGGGGTTCTTGTCGATCTCGATTTCAGGGAAGATGATCTGTTCCTTGATACCGAGGGTGTAGTTACCCTGACCGTCCATCTTCTCGGAGATACCGTTGAAGTCGCGGATACGAGGGAGAGCCACACGGATGAGGCGCTCGAGGAATTCGTACATGCGGACATCGCGGAGGGTCACCTTGGCACCGATGGGCATGCCCTTACGGAGCTTGAAGTTGGAGATATCCTTGCGGGAGTTGGTGATGACAGCCTTCTGACCGGCAATGATGGAGAGTTCCTCAGCGGCCTCTTCCACCAGCTTCTTGTCCTGGGTGGCGTCACCGACACCTTCGTTGAGGGTGATTTTCACAAGCTTGGGGACCTGCATGACGGTGGTGTAGGAGAACTGCTTTACCAGAGCGGGAACAATCTCCTCTTTATATACCTTCTTGAGGTCGGGGGTGTATCCGGTAGGAAGCGCCTGGGCTTCTGCGGGTTTTGTTGCTTTCTTTGCCATAATTACTTGATCTCCTCTCCGGTTGTTTTAGCAATGCGGACCTTCTTTCCATCAACTTCCTTGTGAGCAACCTTGGTGGCTTTGCCATTGGCATCCATGAGGTTCACGTTGGAGATATGGATAGCGGCTTCCTGTTTTACAATACCGCCCTGAGGGTTCTTCGGGTTGGGTTTGGTGTGCTTGGACACCATGTTCACACCCTCTACGATCACGCGATCCTTCTCGCGCAGAACCTCGAGGACCTTTCCGGTCTTGCCCTTGTCGTTACCGGCATTCACATACACGGTATCGCCTTTCTTGATATTGAACTTTTTCATAACTCTCTACTCTTTAAAGGACTTCCGGGGCCAGGGAAACGATTTTCATGTAGTTCTCGCGGAGTTCGCGGGCCACGGGGCCGAAGATACGGGTGCCGCGGAGTTCGCCGGCGCCGTTCAGCAGAACGCATGCATTTTCATCGAAACGGATATAGGAACCGTCCGGACGACGGATTTCCTTCTTGGTGCGGACAACCACAGCCTTGGTAACGGTGCCCTTCTTGATGTCGCCACCGGGGATGGCGCTCTTGACGGTCACGACGATGGTCTCGCCGATGGTTGCATAACGGTGGCGGGTACCACCCAGAACGCGGATGCAAAGGACTTCCTTGGCACCGCTGTTGTCAGCAACCGTTAAACGTGATTCCTGCTGTATCATAATTACTTGACTTTTTCTACGATTTCAACTAATCTCCACTTCTTGGTCTTGCTCAGGGGACGGGTCTCCATGATGCGGACGGTATCGCCCTCGGAGCACTCATTGTTGGCGTCCTCGGCAACGAACTTGGTGGTCTTCTTTACGAACTTGCCGTAAATGGGGTGCTTCTCGTGGGTTTCGACGGCGACCACGATGGTCTTGTCCATCTTGTTGGATACCACGATGCCTACTCTTTCCTTACGAAGATTTCTTTCCATAGGTCGATGCTGGTTTAGTTCTGCTGTTTCTCTTTCTCGGCCAGGATGGTGATCATGCGAGCGATATCCTGACGGGTCTTGCGGATCTTGGAGGTGTCCTCCAGGGGAGAGATCGCATGATTGAGCTTCATGGTGTCGAGGTTGTTCTTCTCGACTTCGATGCGGTCGCGCAGATCGGCGACGGACATCTCACGTACTTCGGATACTTTCATTTCTTCTCCTCCTTATTATTCTTCTACATAATCCCTGCGGACCACGAACTTGGTGGCAACGGGAAGCTTGTTGGCGGCAAGACGCATGGCCTCTTTGGCGGTGGCGAGGGAAACGCCCTCGGCCTCGAAGAGGATACGGCCAGGAGTGATAGGAGCTACGAAGCCCTGAGGATCACCCTTACCTTTACCCATACGGGTATCGAGCGGCTTGGCGGTGAACGGCTTCACAGGGAAGACACGGATCCAGATCTGACCTTCACGGTTCATACGACGGGAGATAGCCTGACGGGCAGCCTCGATCTGATGGGCGGTAAGCCAGCAGTTCTCAAGGTTCTTAAGGCCGAAAGAGCCGAATGCGAGCTGGTTTCCACGACCGGAATTGCCCTTCATGCGGTTTTTCTGTTCCCTTCTGAATTTTGTTCTTTTAGGCTGTAACATTGCTTTAATGTTTTATAAATTTCCTTATTTGTCCCTAACTCATTGAAACTCAGCTGGTTGGGTGCGTTTTGCTCCAATTTGGGGACTGCAAAGTTACGAAATTTTTCCGAATCACCAAATATTTTTCCATTATTTTTCAACATTTTCGACCGCAAGTTTTAACACCTAACTCCTTGAAAAATGAGCGACTTACGAAAGTGGTGCAAAAAAATATTCCGCCATTTTCGACCGGACCGTTTGGGCCGATAGATGCCCGGCTTGACCGGGGATCTGTTTGGTAAAATATTTGCAAGTACCTATCTTTGCAAACCGTGAATCGCACCCTTCATATCCTTTTGGCACTGATGCTCCTTCTGCCGCCGATGTCTGCATCGGCCCAGAATCATGTGCGCCGTGCCATGGACAGAGCGCGTGCCCGTCAGGAAGCCATGGCCCGCCGCCAGGTAGAGGCCGATGGAATACAAGGAGGCCAGGCCTTCCTGCGTATGAAAGTGGAAAACGGAGACACCACCTATCTGGACAATCTCTCCCCTACTTACATCTTTACGCGCGGTACGCGCAAAAGTGAGAAGGAGTGGAGAAACTATTATAAACTGGTGTGGCGCTTTGCCCGCGTGTATCCGTACGCCCTGGCCTCCGGGCATCTGGTGCGCCAGGTAGACAGCACCCTGACCGCCGAACATTACAAGGGCCTCCGCAAGGAGCGTTTTATCAGCGCCATCCAGAAACAGCTGTTCAAAGACTTCGAGGGTGCCTTCCGGGAAATGACCATTACGCAGGGCGCGCTGCTCCTCAAACTCATCAACCGGGAAACGGGCATCACGGCCTACTCCATTATCAAGGATTATAAGGGCGGTATTACGGCCGCATTCTGGCAGGGCGTGGCCAAACTTTTCGACAACAACTTAAAGTCGGAGTACGACCCTACCGGGGCCGATAAAGACCTGGAAGAACTGGTTCAGATCTGGCAGGCGGGAGAGTTCCCGGCCCTGTACTGGTCCGTCTTCTGGGAAGACATGCCTAAAGTGGATATTCCCGCCCACTACCAGAAATAGCCTTTATTTCCCCGGTTTCCGAATCGAACACCATCCAGTTGGAGGCGGTCATCCAGTCTCCCAGGATCAGGAGGCGGGCAGGGCCTACGGGCATGTCCACACGGCTGTGATAGTGGCCGAAGAGGAAGAAGTTCACCGGATAATGGGACTGGAAGTCCTGACAGAATTTGTAGAGGGGTTCATCGGCCCCCTTGAAGGTGTAGGCGATGGGCTTCTCGGCCCTGGAACGCTGGCTCCAGCCGGTTGCCCATTTGAAGGCAATCCAGGGATGCAGGGTGGAAAACATCACCTGCGCCCAGCGCTTGCTGAAAACGCCTTTCACAAACTTGTACCAATGGTTTCCAGGCCCCAGGCCGTCTCCGTGGCCCAGGCAGAAACGCTTGCCGCCTATCTCCACCACATGCGGCTGCTGAAGCTTGATCATGCCCAGTTCCTCAAAGTAGTGGAAGGTCCAGAGGTCGTGGTTTCCCTGGAAGAAATACACCTTAACCCCGGCGTCGATGAGGTCGGTGATAGCCCCCAGCGTCCGGACTCCTCCTTTGGGCACCACGAAGCGGTATTCGTACCAGAAATCAAAGATGTCCCCCAGCAGATACAGGGCCTGCGTTTCGGCAGGGTCTATCCCCTTGAGGAACCGGACAAAATTGCGCTCCCGCTGCACCGGGTCTCCCGCCGGGAGGCCCAGATGGACGTCGGAGGCAAAATATGTCAGATGCTTGGGCATTATGCCAGGATAAAGATGAGGACAGCCACCAGGAGGCAGTAGAGGGCGAACCAGGTGAGCTTGGCCTTCTTGACGATGGCGATCATCACCTTGCAGGCGAACAGGCCGCTGAAGAAAGCGGCTATGAAGCCCAGGCAAAGCGGCAGAGGGCCAACCCCGGAGCCGAAGGATTCGCTGCCCAGGGCCACCTTCAGCAGGTCCAGGGACTGCTCGCCGATGATGGGGATCAGGACCATGAGGAAGGAGAACTGGGCCATGTTCTCACGCTTGACGCCGGTGAGAAGGCCCGTGGCGATGGTGCTGCCGCTGCGGGACACGCCCGGCACCACGGCAAAAGCCTGGGCCACGCCCACCACAAAGGCCTGCCAGTAGGAGATGCCGTTGCGCTGGTCTTTGGCCACCGGCACCTTGAACCGCTTGCCCGCATTGTCGGAAATGAGCAGAAGGCAGGCCGTGATGCACAGGCCTACACCTACCTGCCAGAGGCCGCCGCTGAACAGGGCGTCCACCTGATCCTTGAAGAGGAAGCCCACCAGGGCCACCGGAATGAGGGAGACGAAAATCTTGCACAGATAGTCGGTCTCGTCATTATACTTGAACTTGAAAAAGCCTTTGATGAGCTGGACGATGGCGCTCCAGAACACTACCAGCGTAGCCACTACCGTGGCAAAATGCACAGTAACGGTAAAGTCCAGAAAACCCTCGCCGTCTACGCCCAGCAATTCCTTGAAAATCATCAGATGTCCCGAACTGGACACGGGAAGAAACTCCGTCAAGCCCTGAACAATACCGAGCAAGACCGCCTGCCACCATTCCATAATCTATTCCTTTTCCTTATTATCCTTAAACTTACCCATAATGGCCACGACTTCCAGGACTATGCCGGCCACGATGACAATGGGGGCGGCCACCAGGCGACGGAAGTCGAACATGGCGTAATTGAAAACCTGAGGATCCTTGGAGCCTCCTCCGGAAAGGAGCAGGAAACCGGCGGCCATCACCAGCAGCCCCGCTATCATAAAGCGCAGGCTCTTGGCCGTGAGGGCCATTTTGCCGGACTTGTCCGGCTTGTTGCTATTGATTTGTTTTGCCATAGACTAATATGCGTAGAGCTGGTCGCGGTTATATCCCACCAGGCGGTTCACCACCACAAAGGTACTGAGGGTGGCAACACCCAGACCCACCAGGAGCATGACCCCCATGGTGAGCAGCAGGCTGTCCAGCGTGAAAATCTTGAACATCTGGGCGAATTCGTCCTTGAGGAAGAAGAGACCGCCCACCAGCAGGATGATGGCGATAAGCGCCGCGAAAATGCCCTGCAAGGCCGCCCTGCCCACAAAAGGGGCGCGGATATAAGCGCGGGTAGCGCCTACCAGATGCATGGTATAGATGCTGAAACGCCGGTTGAACAGATCCAGCCGGACGGTATTGCCGATGAGCACGAAGGAGATGAAAAGCAGCACCGCCACCATAAGGGTGAGGGCCAGGGAAATGCGCTGGAGATTCTGGTTGAGGGCATCTACCAGCGAGGTCTGATACACCACTTCCTCTACCAGCGGGGACTTGGCCAGTTGCGCCTTCACCACCTCCAGACTGTCGGAGGAGACATACTCCGCCTCCAAGTTCACATCGATGGAAATGGGCACGGGGGCCGATTCAAACACGCTCAGGAAGTCTTCTCCCAGAAGACGCGCCATTTCTTCCTTGCCCTGCTCACGGGAGATGTAGCGGGTGGCCCGGACGCCGGGAATGGCCGCCACCTTGGATTCGTAGGAAAGGGCCTCCTCTTCGGTGACCTGCTCCTTCAAAAGGACGTTGATCTGAAGATTCTCCTTGAAGTAGTCTCCCACCTCCTTGGCGTTTACCACCAACAGCGTTCCCACCCCCACCAGGAGCAGGACCAGAGACAGACTTACTACCGTAGAAATCCAGGCGCTGACGAGCCTGCGACGCATGGTTGAATTCTTCATTTCGCCCCAAAGTTACGGAAACTGCCCAAAAACTCAAAAATTTTTAGTAACTTTGTGGGTTAATTATAAGTAACTATGGGAGATTCAGCCAAGAAGATTCTGTTCGTTAACGCAGAGATGTACCCCTACCTTCCGGAGACCCGGATCGCCAAGGTATGTCGCGAGCTTCCTCAAGGCATCCAGGAGCGCAAAAAAGAGATCCGCGCCTTTATGCCCCGCTACGGCTGCATCAACGAACGCAAGAACCAGCTGCACGAGGTAATCCGCCTGTCCGGTATGAACATCATCATCTCGGACGTTGACCGCCCCCTCGTCATCAAGGTCGCATCCATATCGGCCGCCCGCATCCAAGTATATTTTATTGACAACGAGGACTATTTCCGCCGCAAGCAGATAGACCGCGACGAAAAAGGCCATTTCTTTGCCGATAACGGCGAACGTGCCATCTTCTTTGCCCGCGGTGTCCTGGAAACCGTGAAGAAACTGCGTTGGGCTCCGGACATCATCCACTGCAGCGGATGGATTTCCCACGTGCTCCCGCTATACCTCAAAAAAGCGTATAAGGACGACCCCATCTTCTCCAACTCAAAGGTGGTGCTTTCCCTGTTCGATGATGTGGCCAGGGAGAAACTCTCCCCCGGCTTCGCCCAGACCATCCTGTACGGTGCCATCGGCCCCGAAGATGTCAGCGCCCTCTCGGAGAACGCGGACGGCATGGAACTTGCAAAATTAGCGGCACAGTACTCCGACGGCATCATTTTGGGCTCTCCGGATGTGGACCCCGCCCTGGTAAAACATGTGAATACGCTGGGCATTCCCGTCCTCGCCTGTGACGAGGCGGCCCTGGCCGACGGAAGCTACATGGATACCTACAACGCTTTTTACGACAACCTGTTAGCATGAAAAAAGTTTTCCTAGCCCTGTGTCTTACGGCAGCCCTGGCCGCACCCGGCTGCATCAAAGTAGACAACAGCCTCGGGAAAGGACTGGTGGACAAGAGCCTCCTGTTCGACACCTATACCGTAGAATTCCCCCTGGAAGAGATCCAGCTCAGATCCTCCGAGGCCCTGTCGGGCTATTCGGACACGCGCATTACCATTGGCGCCATCCGGGACGAGGTTTTCGGCCTCACTACCCGTGAAGCCGCTTTCAACCTCATCCCTGCCCTGGACACCGTGGACTTTGGCACCAACCCCAGGGCCGTGAGATTCACCCTGAATTTTGAACAGGACACTATTTCCTGCGCCAATGATGCCCAGGCCCGCATCTTCCAGAACATCTATGTAACCGAGCTTACCAAGACTCTTCCCTCCTCTGAGGATGATACCCGCAACACCCAGGTCATTCCCCACGGAACCCAGCTCATTACCAAGGGTCTTATCTCCTACAACGGGGAAGGAAGCCTCACCTTCAACTTCACCCAGGAGTTTGCCCAGAAATATGTGGACGCGATTGTGAGCACCGGACCGGTGTTCAAGGACCGCGACGGGGAAACGGATAAATACAAAGAATTCATTTCCAAGATGCCGGGCATTCACCTCAGGACCGACGTTCCCGAGGGAATAGGCGGCCGAATCAATATGTTCGACTTCTCCTGCCTCTCCGTTTCCAGCAACTATTACGTGCGCAACAGCAACGTGGGCGAGCTCACCATCAACAGCACCTGGAACGGCGTCCAGAAGGACTCCACCTTCGTGGTCGTTCCCGGAGAGACGGAACTCATCGACGAAGTCGAATACCTGACAAATAATACCAAATTCTACCAGTACTGCTTCAACCGTACCACCCAGTCCACTACGGCTGGTCCCGTAGAGGGCAAGGTGCTGGTGGAAGGCGGCGGCGGACTCAAGCCGGTCATCCTGGCCACCGAGCTGGCCAACAAGACCTGCTCGGCCATTGCGGCCAAGGGCGGACGTCCCGACAAGGCGGTTATCGTAAAGGCCACCATCGTGCTGCCTTTCAAAATGCCGGAGGACTATGAGGAGCTCAAGTATTTCCCCTCGGTCCTGAGTCCTACCATCCAGACTACATATGAGACGGATGAAGGCGTGAAGCGCCCCTCCTTTGCCGGCCTCACCGATGCTTCCGTCAGTACGGAAGACCAGGGTGACATCGACCGTTCCAATCTGGTCTACAAACCGGACATCACCTATCACCTGCAGGAACTGCTCTCCCGCACAAACCTGAACGAAGCCTCCGATGCCGACATCTGGCTGCTCACCATCCATACGGAAAAAGTGGCCGACGCCAACGGCTCGCTGTATGACAACGATTATTACCAGAACCTCCTGTATGCCAGCTACTACAACAGCCTGTACGGCGGCGGCTACGGTGGTTATGGTGGATATGGCTATGGCGGTTACGGCGGCTACGGTTACAGCAATTACTATAATTATATGATGCTGGCTTCCATGATGTCCGCTTCTACCGAACAGACTTACAGTTACACCACGGAGCTGGACAAGGACCGTTTCTACCGTGCCATCCTCTGCGGCTACGAAGACGAGCGTCATCCTATCTTCCGCGTCACCTTCGCCATTCCTCAGGGTTAATTCCCCTTGTTGACAGATAAAAAAATGAGGGTGACCAAAAAGTCAAATTGACTTAGGTCACTCTCTTTTTAATGTATGGATGAGGAGTAGGAGTAAGGGATGCCCTCCCGGGGGACTCCGTTCCGCTTCGCTCCACTCCGGCCCCTCCCATTGTCTTCTGCGTTCCCCGCTATCGCAGGAACTAGTATCCAACGGGCCCCTCCCCCTGCCCTTGTCCGGGGGTGGACAAGCCCCCGGGAGGGCATCCCTTCCTCCGATTCGAACTCGGCATAAAAATATAGCTATTCTTTTGATAATCAAAGGAATAGCTATTGCTTTTGTCAATCTTATTTGTTATCTTTGAGTTGCAATAAAAAGAAAAACAAGGTTGACATCAGGTATGGCAAAGGTAGTCTATAAATCTTACAATCGCAACGAGGGAAGCCTTTTTCCTGTATATCTTTCGGATATGGTCCCCGCCGAACACCCTGCCAGGGTGGTGGATGCCGTAGTGGAAGGACTGGATCTGAGCGACCTGGAGCGCACATACAAAGGCGGCGGAACAAGCAGCTACTCACCTCGTGCTATGCTGAAGGTCATCATCTACGCATACCTAAGCAATGTGTACTCGGGGCGGCAGATCGCCAAGATGTGGCAGGAGAGCATTATCTACATGTGGTTGGGAGGCACTCTGATCCCCGACTTCCGCACCATCAACAACTTCAGAAGCCGCCGTCTGGTTGGGACGTTTGAAGGTCTGTTCACCCAGGTTGTTGAACTGCTTGTTGAAGAGGGGCTTGTGACACTGGATGTGCAGTACATTGACGGGACCAAGATTGAGTCCTGTGCAAACAAGTACACATTCGTATGGAAGCGGGCAACGGAGACGAACAAGGCTAAGCTTGAGAAGAATGTCAAGTCTGTTCTGGAAGAAGTTGAAAAAATCCTGGATATAGAGCAGCGGGAGACCGAAAACGAGCGTCCGATGACGGCGGATGAGATGCAGCAACGCACCGACCGGGTCCTGAAGAGAATGAAAGAGAATACGGATGCTCTGACCAGGCAACAGAAGAAAGCCGTCGAAAAGATTGCGGATGAGGGAGTGAGCAAGATGCGGGAATATGAGGAAAAGCTGGACATCCTTGGGGAGCGCAACAGTTACTCCAAGACCGATCCGGAAGCCACGTTCATGCGCATGAAGGAGGATGCGATGAACAATGGCCAGACGAAGCCCGGTTATAACATCCAAATATCCGCTGAGAACCAGTATATTACCAACTACGGTGCATTCTGGCGACCGACGGACCAGGGGACTTTGATCCCTTACCTGGAGGGCTTCAAGGAGCGTTATGGGATACAGAGCAGCACAGTTGTAGCGGACTCGGGCTACGGAAGTGAGATGAACTATGAATGGATGGAGAATCACGATATTGAGGCCTATGTCAAGTACAATATGTTCCATGCCGAGGACAAACAGAGAATCAAGAATAATCCCTTCCTAGTTCAGAACCTCTATTACAACGCGGATGACGACTACTACGTATGCCCACGAGGCCAGCATCTGGAGCATATAGGTGACGAACAGAAGACTTCCGAGTTAGGATATGTATCAACCATCAGTAGATATCGTGCTCAGAACTGCGCAGGATGCCCTTTTAGGGGGTTATGCCACAAGGCAAAGGGCGACCGTGTAATCGAGGTTAACCACAAGGCAGATGAGTATCGGGCAAAAGCCAAGGAACGCCTTACCAGTGAAGCAGGACTATATCACAGGAGCATGCGCCCTATTGAGCCGGAGGCTGTCTTCGGGGATATCAAGTACGACCACGGCTTCAAGCGCTTCCGTCTCAAGGGCATGGCTAAGGTCAGTGTTGAGTTTGGGCTGGTCGCACTAGCTCATAATCTAAGGAAGTACGCGCGTGTTCAAACGCTATGCAATCCGGTAACATCCGAACCGGGCGCCGTTAAGATACCGAAAACAGACGAAAATATGGCTGCCTGATGCACTGAGGGAGGGATGTGGGGTGCCGGGGGGCTTGTCCACCCCCGGACAAGTATAGGGGGAGGGGCCCGCTGGCTGGCCGTTCACGAAGTGGACGAGCCGGACAGTGGGAGGGGCCGGAGTGAAGCGAAGCGGAACGGAGTCCCCCCGGCACCCCACATCCCTCCCTCATATCCACGAAAAAAGAGGTCAACTCACTTTTGAGTCAACCTCCATTTTTTATTGGACCCTGGCAAAGGAATAACCAATTATTTGTGTTAAATTTGTGGACTACATACACACTAAACGATATGAAGAGAATCGTCCTTCCCCTCCTTTTGTTAGTGGCCGCCTGCGCGCCCAAAGCCAAGAACACCCTCCCTCAGGTTCCCATCCGCACATACAATGCCCCTCAGGCTAACGGTGCCATCGTCATCGACGGCATCCTGGATGAGGCCGATTGGGAAGCCGCACCCCTGTCCGACGCTTTTGCCGATATCCGCGGCGTGGACTTCGAGCCCAAGCTCGTCAAGCAGACGCACATGAAAATGCTCTGGGACAACGAGAACCTATACATTGCCGGTATCATCGAAGAAGACAATGTAACGGGCAGCCTTACGGAGCACGATGCCATCATCTACCACGACAATGACTGGGAGGTGTTCATCGATCCGGACCAGGATTGCCGCTTCTACTTCGAGATTGAGCTCAATGCCCTCAATACGGTGATGGATCTGCTCATGGACCGCCCGTATCGCGAAGGTGGCAAGTTCTATCTCCCCTGGGACCTCCGGGGCCTGAAAACCGCCGTCCACGTAGATGGAACCCTTAACGACCCTTCCGACACGGACAAGGGCTGGACCGTGGAGATGGCCATCCCCATCGCCTCCCTTTGCGTAGAATTCCAGAAACCGGAAGAACTCCTGGCCAAGGACTGGAAGATTGGCTTCTCCCGCGTGGAATGGCTCAAGGAAGGTGGCCCGGAAGAGAACTGGGTCTGGAACCCCACGGGCCTGGTGGACATGCACCAGCCGGAGAACTGGGGCGTGCTGCATTTTGTAAAATAAACCATACTATATGAAAAGATTCTTGCTCTTTGCCGCGGCGGCACTCATGGCTGCCTGCAGCACTCCGGTGGCCTCTGACGACTACGCCGCCTTTGTGAATCCCAAGATCGGCACCGGTGGCCACGGACACGTGTTCGTGGGCGCCAACGTCCCCTTCGGCCTGGTCCAGCTGGGTCCCACCAGCATTCCGCAGGAATGGGACTGGTGCTCCGGCTATCACGACAGTGACAACACTGTCATCGGCTTCAGCCATATGCATCTTTCCGGCACCGGTATCGGAGATCTGTTCGACATTACCGTGATGCCCGTCATCGGCCCTACAACCCCTGCCCGCGGTACGGAGGATGACCCTGAAAGCGGTGCCTGGAGCTATGCCGACCGCACCAAAGAGGTGGCCGAGCCCGGCTATTACAGCGTGCCCCTTCTGCGCTATGGCGTAACGGCTGAACTTACCGCCACCGCCCGCGTGGGTATGCACCGCTATACCTTCCCGGAGAGCGACGACGCCGGCATCCTGTTCGACCTGGAGAACGGCGGCTGCTGGGATTCGGTATATGATGCCGATATGCAAGCGGTAACCAACGACGGTGGAGATGTGATTGCCCTCTGCGGCCATCGCTATTCCCACGGCTGGGCCAAGAACCAGAAGGTCTTCTTCTGGGCCGCCTTCAACCGCGCCATCCCCGCTGTGGAATTCGCCAAGGGCAAACTCTACGGAACCTGCAAGCTGGGCCACACCAACGAAGGTGAACAATTCATGATCAAGGTAGCCCTCTCCCCCGTTTCGGTGGAAGGCGCCAAGGCCAATATGGCTGCCGAACTCCCCGGCTGGGACTTTGAAGCCGTCAAGGCCGATGCCCGCACCGCCTGGAACAAGGAACTGTCCAAGATGCAGATCGACTGCAAGGATCCCGACACCAAGGCCGTGTTCTACACTGCCCTCTACCACAGCATGATCGCCCCCAGCATCTTCAACGACGTGGACGGCCAGTACCGTGGCTCTGACGACGTGGTGCGCCAGGGAGACTTCCAGAATTATACGACCTTCTCGCTGTGGGACACCTACCGCGCCGCACAGCCGCTGATGACCATCATCCATCCCGAGATGATGAACGATATCGTGAAGACCTTCTACCATATCTATAAGGAGCAGGGAGACCTGCCGGTATGGCACCTGATGGGCAACGAGACCGACTGCATGGTGGGTAACCCCGGCCTCATCGTATTTGCCGACGCCATTGTGAAGGGCTTCCGCGCCGGTCTCACGGACCAGCAGATTCTGGACGCCATGGTAACGACCGCCAACATGCCTGACCGCGGCCAGAACTTCCGCCTCACCTATGGCTATATCCCGGCCGATCTGTACCACGAGTCCGTGGCCAACGACATGGAGTATGCCATTGCCGATGCCGCCCTGGCCAACGCCGCTTCCTTCCTGGGACAGGACAAGCTGGCTGCCGAGTTCACCGAGCGCAGCCACTCCTGGAGGCATTTCTGGGATCCCAAGACCCAGTTCCTGCGCGGCCGCAAGACGGACGGCACCTTCACCGAGCCTTTCGACCCCATCTATAGCCGCCACGAGACCTCCGACTACACCGAAGGCACCGGCTGGCAGTACCTGTGGCTGGTTCCCCAGGACGTAGACGGCCTGGTACAGCTCTTCGGTTCCGAGGGAGCCACCGTGGCCAAGCTGGACGGCCTGTTCGAGGCCCCTGACCACATTGAAGGCGAGAACGCTTCCCCGGACATCTCCGGCCTCATCGGCCAGTATGCCCACGGCAATGAACCTGGCCACCACACCATTTACCTGTACTCCATGCTGGGCCAGCCCGACAAGGCGGCCGACCGTCTGCGCCAGGTATACAAGGAAATGTATTTCAACGATGTGGAAGGCTTGGCCGGCAACGAGGATGTGGGCCAGATGAGTGGCTGGTACCTAATGTCCTCCATGGGCTTCTACCAGGTAGAGCCTGCCCTGCCGCGTTTCTGGTTCGGCGCTCCCCTGTTTGAGAAGATGGTGGTGAAGGTAGCCGGCGGAGACCTGGTGATCACCGCCAAGGGCGTCACCTCCGGCAAGACCCACATCAAGGGCGTCAAGCTCAACGGCCAGCCCTACTCCCTCCCGTACATCGAGTACAAGGACATCGTAGCCGGAGGCACCTTAGAATACATTATGGGAGAATAAATTATGAGTCCTCTTAAATTTGAACCTATTCTTAAGACCATTGTGTGGGGCGGCGAGAAGATCGCCCCCTACAAGGGCATTGAAACTGACCAGAAGCATATTGGCGAGAGCTGGGAGCTTTCCGGCGTGGCCGGGAACGAGAGCGTTGTGGCCGAAGGGCCGCTGAAGGGCAAGACCATCGCCCAGCTGGTGAAAGAGTATAAGGGCGAGCTCGTGGGCAAGCACGTGTACGAGAAAACCGGCGACGAATTCCCGCTCCTCATCAAGTTCATCGACGCTTTGAGCGACCTCTCCATCCAGGTGCACCCGAACGACGAGCTGGCCGCCAAGCGGCACAACGGTTCCAAGGGCAAGACCGAGATGTGGTACGTGGTGGCGGCCGATGAAGGCGCCCACCTGCTGGCCGGCCTCACGGAGAAGATCACTCCGGAGCAGTATGCCGCCAAGGTGGCCGACGGCACCATCACCGACGTACTGGCCCGCTACGACGTGCATCCCGGCGACGTCTTCTTCCTGCCCGCCGGCCGCATCCACGCCATCTGCGGCGGCTGCTTTATCGCAGAAATCCAGCAGACCTCCAACATCACCTACCGTATCTACGACTACGGCCGCCTGGGCCTGGACGGCAAGCCCCGCGAGGTGCACACCGAGCTGGCGAAGGATGCCATAGACTATACGGTGTATCCGGACTACCGCACCCAGTACACCCCCGAAAAGGATACGGAAGTGGAGGTAGTGAGCTGCAGGTACTTCACCACCAGCATCTACGACCTCTCCCTCCCCTACGCCAAGGACCTGAGCGAGATTGACTCCTTCATGGTGGTCATGTGCCTCGCCGGGGAAGGCACCCTGGAGGTAGACGGCGAAGAGGTCCCCGTCCGCCAGGGCGAGACCGTCCTCATCCCCGCATCGGCCGACGATGTCTGCTTCGTCCCCGACGGAGAAATGAAAGTCCTCACTTCCTACATCCAGTAGCCCGTGGACGTAATAATCTGAAGACTAATACATTATGCAATTTCCCCCTGGTCATTTCAACCAGGGGGAAATTATTTAAAGTGGTATAAATCAGGCGATTATCTCCACGGTCTACTCAAGTCCACGGGCGCGGAGGAGGGCCGAAGGATTCGGCTCGGCGCCGCGGAACTGCTTGTAGAGCACCATAGGCTCTTCGGAGCCGCCCTTCTCCAGGAAGGTCTGGCGGAAAGCCTTGGCGGTGGCGGGGTTGAAGATGCCATCGGCCTTGAACTTCTCCCAGGCGTCTACGGCCAGGACCTCGCTCCAGAGGTAGCCGTAGTAACCGGCGCTGTAGCCGCTGCCCATAATGTGGTTGAAGTAGGTGGTGCGGTAGCGGGGGATGATTTCGCCGATTAGGCCCATTTCATCGCAGACCTTGGTCTCGAAGTCACGCACACTCTGGGCATCGGTGAAGGTGGCCAGCTGGTCGGCGGAGAGTTCGTGCCACTTCATGTCCAGGATGGAGGCGGCGCAAAGCTCGCCGGTGGTGAAGCCCTGGTTGAAGGTGAGGGACTTGCGGATCTTCTCTACCAGTTCGGCCGGGATGGGCTCGCCGGTTTCCCAATTGTTGGCATAGTTGGCCAGGATCTCGGGCACAAAGGCGAAGTTCTCGTTGAACTGGGAGAACATCTCCACGAAGTCGCGGGCCACGTTGGTGCCGCTCACGGTCACGTAGTTGCACTGGCTCAGGAAGCCGTGGAGGGCATGGCCGAACTCGTGGAAGGCCGTCTGCACGTTATCGATGGTGAGAAGGCTGGGCTGGGGCTCGGTAGGATCCACGCCGGGGGCCGGGAAGTTGCACACGTTGACGATAATGGGACGGACTCCCGTCTTCTGCTCGCGGAAGTTGTTCATCCAGGCACCGCCACGCTTGGTGGGACGCACGAAGTAGTCGCGGTAGAAGATGCCAATGAGGGAACCGTCGGTGTCGGTAATCTTGTAGGCCTTGGTGGCAGGGTTGTAAACTTCCACCTCGCCGGTCACTTCCTCAAAGTGGAGGCCGTAAATCTTTTCGGCGGCGGTGAAAACGCCCTTGAGCACGCTGTCGGCCTGGAAATAAGGCTTGGTCTGGCTCTCGTCCAGGGCATATTTCTGGGCGCGCAAACGCTCGGCATAATAGCTCCAGTCCCAGGCCTTGATCTTGTGGCCTGCGATCTTTTCCATTTCCTTCACCTGCTCGTTGGCGCTGCGGATGGCGGCGTCCATGATGGGCTGCAGGAAGTTGTCAACGGTCTCGGGGGTGCCGGCCATCTTGTTGGAGAGCTGGTAGGCGGCGAAGTTGGGATAACCCAGGAGCTCGGCCAGTTCGGCACGGAGGCGCAGGGTCTCCAGCAAGATGGCGTTGTTGTCGTGCTCGTCACCGTGGTTGCCGCGGGTGGAATAGGCCAGGAACACCTCTTTACGCTTCTCGCGGTCCTCGCAGGAGCCCATAAAATCGTAATACTCGCTTACGGTGATGCCGGTCTTCTCCTTGAAGGCGTTGTTCTCGGCCAACAGGTTCTGGCCGAATTTCTGGCTCAGGGTGGCCAGGCGGGTGCTGATCTCTGCGAAGCGCTTCTTGGCCTCGGGTTCCAGGCCCACGCCGTTGCGGATGAAGCCCTCGTAGATCTTCTTCACCACCATCTGCTGCTCGCGGGTGAGGCTGGCGGAATTCTCATAAACGGCCTTCACGCGGGCGAAGAGGTCTTCGTTCATCATAATCTCGTTGGAAGCCTCGGTGATAAGCGGGGTCACCTCTTCTTCGATGGCCTGCATCTCGGGCGTGGAATCGCTCTCGGCCAGGTTGAAGAAAACACCCTGTACCTTATCCAGGATAGGGCTGGCGTTCTCGTAAGCCAGGATGGTATTCTCGAAGGTGGGGGCATCGGGGTTCTTCACGATGGCCTCGATATTGGCCTTCTGTTCGGCCAGACCGGCCTGGAAGGCGGGCATATACTGGTCCGTTGTGATTTTGGAGAAGGGGGCCGTTCCGTACGGGGTGTCCCACTCCTGCAGGAAAATGTTTTGGGGTTGTTCGTTACAGGCGCTAAGCATAGCCATGGCTGCAAATACTACTAATACTTTTTTCATATAATGGAATTGTTAAATTCGGCAAAAGACGCGGAAGGAAAAGCGCGTGGGGAGGGCCGATGCCCCAAAGTACGGACGCAGGCCAAGTGCCACGCCCAACTGGCGGTTCTTCTGGAAGGTCCAGGTTTTACCGGCCGATGTATCCAGCATCTTCAGGGGTTTGTCAAACATGAAACCAGCATCCACGAACCAGGAGTGGTCACTCCACGAAAGGCCGCCGTACAGGAAACTGAATTCGAAGCGGTCCCCGGCGCCGAAGTGTCCGGCGGTCACCTGCCCCTGCAGGGACAGGTTGGGAACGACGAAAACCGGCATCTTGAAGCCCAGGTCCAGACCCGTGTGGATGTCGTCCGTACCCAGATACTGCTCATAGAAGCCCGTCAGCTTCATATTGATGCCGTTGGTACTCAGAGCCACATTGACATCCGACGAGAAGATCCGGGGCATCTCCGGCCGATAACGGAACAGGCCGGTGTTGGCCGAAAGCTGCCAGTTGTGGGTAAGGGCCCACGTAAGGCCTGCCTTGGCCGAATACTGGGCACCCCGGCCCAATTCCGAGGTGAAGTAGCCTCCCCGGAATCCGGCATGGATACCCACCTTTCCCAGCGTAAGAAGGCCGCTGAGCCAACCTTCGGCCCGGTTTTCATAGCGGGATTCCTGAATGCCTTTTCGGCCGTCCAGACCGCCCGAAAGCAGGAACAGCCGGCTAGCCTTCCATGTGAAGCCAGCGGCGGCATGAAGGCTTCCCCCAACGCCGAAGCGTCCCAGCACCGTGGTATAGGCCTGGAACGTAGGGGAAGGAGTATAATCGTACCGCAGGAAAGCGACGGGCTCCTGGTCGCGCATAAACGCTGCGCTTAACTGATGGGACGAGGAAAAGGATTTCCCCACACCCACATATACGGCATAAGGGTCGTAACCCATCTTGTTCCATCCTATGCCCGCCACATTGGCCGCCAGCGACCAGCCTCCGGGCAAGACGCCGGAACCATAGGCGGCATCGGCCCTGAAACCATATTGGGCCGTGTCGGTGGAAAGGGCGCCGTAAAAGCCGGTGCGGAAGCGATGGGCCGTGGCCGATATTTCCGTGACGCCGTTGACGCCACCGAAGGCCGTCTCAGAAATGGCGGCGCCAGAGACGAACTTGTTGTCTCTCAAAGCCTCTACAAGATAGCCGGAAGCGGTGGGATCCACCTCATCCATCCTTACGCCCGCCAAGACAATCTCTTCGTCCATCAGATGGACTTCTCCCACGTCAGAAGCGTTGCGGAGCCGCAAATAGCCCCTGATGTTGCGCTGGATGTCCGAGGAACCGTAAGGGACGTCTTCCCAGCTGTCTCCGGCCCGGTTGACCTCGGAGAGCACGACGTTGAACACGTTCTTGACTCGGCCATCGGCCACCGTCACGGGAAGACGGTTTTCCAGGTAACCGGTAGCCAGGAAAACGAGGGTGTAGGTGCCGTCGGGAACTTCCTTAAACGTAAAGGCGCCCTTGGCGTCGGTGCGGACCTCTTCCAGCAGCCCGACGCCCGTCATCAGGCGCACACGGGCCTGCTCCACCGGGTAACGGTCCGTCTTGGACAGCACGCGTCCCTTGACGCCGCCCGTGAGGGTGTTCGCCAAAAGGAGGACCGCCCAGAAAAGGGCAGTCAGGGCCGATAGAATTCGCTTCACGCCTATTTCTTAAGCTCTATAAAGGTGGGATAATGGTCTGAATAGCCGGAAATGAACTTTCCGTTGGAGAAAGTGCGGTGAGGCTGGCCCTTATACTGGCCGCTCTGCTGGGTCATATAGGGCTTGGAATACACCGTGCCGTAGTATTTCCCCTGCTTGGCAATCCTAAGGCCCTTGCCCTTGGTAAGGTTCTGGCTAACCAGGATGCAGTCAAAGATATTGGGGTCTCCCCTGTAAAACAGGGAGCCGATGCCATTGTCCAGCATTTCCCAGAAGGGGTTGAAAAAGTCTTCCTGCCCGGCCTCCTTGATGTTGCGGCAGCCGTGGAGATAGACAGAAAGGGATTCGTCCTGGGGGTTGTCGTTCATGTCTCCCATCACGATGCACTTGATGCCGGGGTACTTTTTCTGCATCTTCTGCACGTGGCTGTAGGCAATTTCTGCAGCACGGCAGCGTACATCCTGGCCCTTGTCCCCGCGGCGGGAAGGGAAATGGCACACATAGAAAGCGAAATGCTCCCCGTCAATGAGCCCGTGCACCATGAGGATGTCGCGGGTGCGGAAATCTTCCTGCTCCTTCTTGTTATAGGTAGTGATGGGAATCCTGGTATTGAAGTCGAAGGGAAGGGACTCGGTTTCCACCACCTTCATGCGGGAAGGGTCGTAGAGGAGGGCGCAGTCTATGCCGCGGCGGTCCGGTCCCTCTATCTGGACAATGCGATAGTTGGCTGCGGCTATGGCCGGTTCCTTCACCAAGTCTTCCAGCACGTGGCGGTTTTCTATCTCGGCCAGGCCCAGGACGGTGTGCCACATGCCGTTGTCCTCCTTCATGTCCGCAATGACGCGTGCCATGTTCTGGAGCTTGGTGGCATACTTCTCGGCCGTCCATTCGTTGGCGCCGTCAGGCAGGTACTCATAGTCGTTCTTGCCATCGTCATGCACCGTATCAAAGAGGTTTTCCAGATTGTAGAAGCCTATAATGTGCTTGGCGGCTTTCTTCTTGGCGCAGCCTTGCGTGGGGGCCAGCAGGATGAATACTGCCAGCAAAAGGAGATACCGTTTCATATTACTTCAGGTTCCAGAAAGCGTTATTCTTGGGATCTTCGGCCTTGACCTTGGTGGCAGTTTCGGCCGGAAGGTTTACGAAGAAGGTCATGCCGGTCTTGGTTTCCAGTTCCTTGAGGGACATGGCATGGTCCTTTAGGGTCTCGGCCTTAGGATACTCCTTGTGGTCCATATAGAAACCGGCGCCGATGTAATTGCCCTTGCTAAGGCGCAGAACGGCCTTGTAGTAGGCCTTGGGAACGGCGACAGCCTTGCCGTCGTGGTCCGAGACGGTGGGGCAGTCCTTGTCTACCAGGCAACCCGTCACCACATACAGGGTGTCGGTCATGTTGGTAGAAGAACTCCAATCCCGGACAGAAGATTCCAGATCCTCCCAGATTCCGCCATTGAACTGGGTAATCTGGGGCGCAGCATTGGAGGTGTAGAAAGTCTGGATATTGGCCATGGCTCCTCCCAGACGGTCGGCCGACGGGACCTGGTGTCCGCGGCTATAACCCTGGGTGCTCCACTGGTAAGAACCGCTACTGGCCACATTGATGGTGGGCTTGCCGGCCGCTTTCAGGATGGGATCTGCTACCCAGGCCTGATTGGTTGTGGTTATCTTGTCGTAACGGGTTACGCGGGGTTTGGTAAACTGGTCGTATAGCGGATAAGCCACCCAGTTGGCCAGAAGGGCGTCCGGATTATAGGAGAAGGCATAATTGCGGACACGCTCGAAGCGGAGGATGGTGGTATGGGCAAAGAAGTTGGCCTCGTCGGTTATGGCCGGCATCTCCATCATGCTTTTGGCCGAAGCCTTAAACGCCTCTCCGTTGTCATCGGGAATGACTTCCTGGCGCTCGTAGGACACCGTTACGTTGGTAATTTCCCAGGTAGGAGCAAACTCCTTGGTGCTCTTGTAGACAAAGGCGATTTTAATCTTCTTTCCTTTGAAGGCACTCAAGGAAATGTTGCCGGACTGATCCAGTTCAAAATAGCTGTGCGGAACCAGCCATTGGGGAATCTCGCGGGGCTGCCAGGTGGTTCCGCCGTCTTCGGATACCTGAACGGAGAAATAGTTGGAAGGAGCGCCACTCTTATTGGTTTCCTTATCGTACAGATAAGCAAAGGCATGGTCAAAGAAGAGATTGGCGTCCGTATAGTTGGTCAGGTCAATCTCAGGCGATACGAGCCAGCTTTCGGTGACGAAGTTGCCTCCATCCGAAGCACTGGCCTGGGCCCCATACTTGGCATTCTCTCCGGATTCTACCCTCCAGATAGCCTTGCTGTAGCCACCCTTTTCCTTATCCTGAATGGTAAAGGAACCCAGACCTTTTGTGAAGTCCTGGGAAAGGATGACGACGGGGGTGTTCTTGGGCTTGTCCTGCCCTCCTCCTCCTTGCGGGTTATCATTACCGCCGCCAGGATTGTCTTTACCGCAAGCTACGAAGGCCGAAATAGTCAGAAGTGTTACCAGAATATGGGTGGCTCTTTTCATATCAAATATTTTTTGTACAAAGTACAAAGTTAGGAAACTTTTCGGGAACAAAAAAGGCGCGACCCACAGGGGATCGCGCCTTCTCTATTCAGAAGCAATTAGCTTATTCAGCGTTGGCAGGGGTCACAGACCAGAAGTAACCGCCGTTAACCTGAGGTACATCCTTGTACACAGACTTGGGACCGAAGACCGTGAGTTTGTCACCCACCTTGATACCCTTGTCGGCCACAACACCCTTACGGGCATCGCCGGTGGCACCTACGCCGGGATAGCAACCATAGATGTAAAGGATCTTGGTGCCGTCCGTGATGTAGATATTACCGTAAACGTCGTTGGCAATCTCGGTCACAGTACCGGTTACACGGTACCAGGCGTTATTCTGACCGCTCTCGAGGAAGTCTGCGATGCTGATTTCCGTCACAACGTGATCGAGGGATTCAAACTTGGTAGTACCCATCTGAGGAGTGTCCTTATAGGAGGTGCGTACACCGGTAACGGTTACTACGTCACCCACCTTGGCATCGGTCTTTTCGAAACCTTCGGCACGGTAAATCAGGACCTCTCCGCTGTAGTCGCGGATGTAGAAGCTCTTGTTCTGCTTGTCAGAAGCGTACATGCTGGTGATGACACCGCTCACGCGATAGACAACGCTGCCTTCGGCGGCATCCAGGAATTCCTTCACGGTAGCGGCCACGATGGCACCCTTCTGGCTGATGACCGTCTCGGAGGTATAGTCCTTACGGCCATCGGTGGTGATGAAGGTCACGGTAGCGCTGCGGTCACCGCCTTCGTTGGGACGGGCCGACAGGCGTACAAGTCCTTCGGAGTTGTCGATGAAGGTTACACCCAGCCAGGTCTTGGCGCTTTCGGGAATGACCACGTCGATACCATTACCCTTGCAAGAGACGGTGATATTCACGTCGCCGCCGTCAACGGGAATGGCATCCAGGTTCTCACCATAGTCAACCGCGTCCACCTTGATGAGGGACTTGTTGATCTTGACGACCGTTACGTCGACCAGCTCAACCGTACCGTTATAGGTGGTCTTGGGACCTTCGACGGTGATTTCATCACCCACCTCGAGACCCCAGCTGAGGAAGTTCTTGGTAGCACCCTTGGAGTCCAAAGTACCATAGATGTACACCTCACCGGTGCCGTCGTTCAGATACCAGTTACCATAGGTGGTGTTAACGATGCTGGTTACCACACCGGTGACCCGGTAGGTCTTGTCATCCGGTCCGGAAAGGACCTCGGCGCAAGTAGCGTTGGAAACGGTGACAACACCCTGGATCACATTGATGCGCTGGGTCTTACCGGCGCAGGTGAGGATGACCTCTGCATTGCGGCCTTCACCGGCAGGGGCAGAGAAAGTAACCGTGGTCTCGCCGGCACCGCCGGAGAGGGGACTCACAGTGAGCCAGCTGGCTGCAGACTGAGGAACGGTAATGTTCCAGGAATCCGTAGCGGTAACCGTAATGGGAGTGTTAGCACCAACTCCCGTGCTCAGGGAAACATAGGAGGTAGAAACTTTTACCTCTTTCAGATAATGGTCGGCCTCTTTCTCGCAGCTTATGAGCGCCAAAGTGGCAACGATGGAAGCAAAAATATACTTGAGTTTCATAAGACGTGCCGATGATTAGTTGAACAGATATTTGATACCGATGGAAGCGTACCAGCACTGGCCAAGGCTGTGGTTGTAGGTCCAGGTCTGGGTGCTGCCGCTGATGGCGGCGGGAGTAGAGAAGGTGGCATAACCCTGGGCATCCACACCTTCATACTTGAGGATACGGGGATCGGAACCGATGGCCGGGTTCAGGTACTTGGCCACGCCCCAGCTGGAGTTGAACAGGTTCAGGATGTTCTTGATATCCACGCTCAACTGCAGGGTGTTCTTGGACTTGCCGATCATTACGGAGAAGTCGTGCTTGTAGCTCAGGTCCAGACGGTGTACCCAAGGGCTGTAGAGGCTGTAGCCTTCGGCGTACTCGCCCTGGTGCTTGCTCAGGTAGCTGTCCTTGTGCACATAGTCCATGAAGCGGGCCTGGTCGTCCTGGGAGACGAAGCGGAACTCGCCGTTGGAAACCTGCTCATCCGTAGGGATGTAGAGGGCGTCGTAGTTGTAACCGTCGCTGTTCATATCATTGACCATCATGTAAGAGTAGTTGTAACCACCTCTCCAGGCCTCATAGATGAGGGAATAGTGGTTGCCGCACTTGTCGTGATGGGTGGCGGAAGCAACGATACGGTCAGGAGTCACGTACTGGGAGTTGTGCAGCTTGATGTAGTTGGGACCCTCGGAGGTAGGAACATAGGTGAAGGCAGACTCGGCAGCGGAGCCGGGCATACCGGTGATTTCCTTGCTCACGGTGTGGGTGTAAGCAGCCATGAAGCTCAGGCTCTCGATGGGCTGGATGTTGAAGGTGACGTTGGCACTCCAACCATAACCCTTGCTGGTGTTCTCCAGGACGAAAGCCTTGGCGCCGGTGCGGTATCCGGAAGGATAGATAGGACGGTTGTCAGCACCGTTGAAGCGGGCGAAACCACCTACATCCGGAATGGACCAGTCGGAGATAGAAACCGCATTGATGGTCTTGTTGTAGATTCCTTCAGCAGTCAGGGACATGGGGAAGGAGGTGGGGAAGGTGTAGTCGAAAGCCAGGGAGGTCTTCCACACCTGAGGCATCTTGAACTTGGGATCCACACCATTCACAGCGGAAGGAACGGTACCGTCCTCAGGCTTTACGGTAGTAGGATAACCCAGGCTCTGCAGTTTGTTCAGGAGAGCATCGATAGTAGCCTTGCCATCCTTGTCGGTAACCAGACCGCCGGCGAACTCATCCATGGAGAAGCCCCTGGCGGCAGCGTTCTTGGCATTGATCTGAGCCTGGTACTGAACCAGACCGCCGTTGGTAGGCATATTGGTGAAGAACACCAGAGGCAGACGGCCGCTGAACAGACCGGTACCACCGCGAACCTTCAGGCTCTTGTTGCCGAACACATCCCAGGTGAAACCTACACGAGGGGAAACGGTCACTTTGGAAGTGGGCCACTTACCGGTGTCGATGTGGGTTTCCTCATAGTTGTTGGCCTTGGGATAGTACTTGAGGTCGTAAACGGCCTTGTTGGTCATGAGGTCGCTGTTGTTGAAGAACAGACCGTCCAGACGCAGACCGTAGGTGAGCTTAAAGCGGTCGGTGGCGTTCCACTCGTCCTGGGCATAGATACCGGCCTTGTAGAACTGGACACGGGCTGCGGGCTTCTGCTCGCCGTCGTAACCGTAGGTCAAGCAAACAACTTCAGGAGCGGCGCCATTGAGGAAGTCGCTCACGGACTGGTAACGATAGTAACCGGTACCATTACGCATGTACTGGTTGTCGGCCATCTGATACTCGAAGTTCACACCTCCGGTAATCTTGTGCTTACCAAGATACCAGGTGAGGTCGTCCTTGATGTTGGCAACGGTATTGTGTACAGCGTTGTTCCAGGTGAAGAGCTCGTAACCCAGGGCCATATAGTTATTGGTGCCCTTGCCGTCCTCCATCAGGTCACCGTCCAGGATGTCGATGAAGGGGAATTCCTCGGAGTTGGTGCCGCGGATGTCGTCCAGCTTGGAATAGGTGGCCAGGAACTGGTTGGACAGGTTGTCGGTGAGGCGGCTGTTCAGATCCAGGGACCAGGTATTCACCAGATTCTTCATGGAATACATGGCGTTGGCGAAGGACATGGATTTCTGGGACATACGGTAATCGGCCATACGGGTACCACCGTCCATGGAAGAGCCGTTAGGGCTGTTCCACACATTGTTCTTGGTGAAGTTGTAACGCAGGGCCAGCTTGTGCTGCTGGTTGATGTTCCAGTCAATGCGGGCCAGGACCTTCACATTGCTCTCGTTGGCGGGGAAGTCCGTCCAGGAACCGGTGTCGTAACCGTACTTGTTCTTCACGAAGTCGGAGACACGCTGCAAGTCAGCATTGGTGGTACGGGAGATGTAGGCATCGGCATCGGCCTTACCGTCGGTGGAACCTTTCCAGCGGTTCACGATGGAAGGAACCTTGGACATTTCGGCGTTCACGAAGAAGAAGAGTTTGTTCTTCACGATGGGGCCGCCGAGGGTGAGACCGTAAGTGGTGCTGCGGTTCTTGTCACGGGCGCCGGCGATTTGCTCGCCATCCACGGCATCACCCTGCATGTTCTCGTTCTTATGATAAATGTATGCAGTGGCCTTGAAGGTGTTGGTACCAGACTTGGTGATGGCGTTCACACCACCGCCGATGAAGTTGGTCTGACGGACATCGTAGGGGCTGATCACAACCTGGAGTTCCTCGATAGCGTCGATGGAGATGGGGTTGCCACCGCCAGGGAGGTTGGAGGAAAGACCGAAGTTGTTGTTGAAGTTAGCACCGTCAACGGTGAAGTTGGCAAGACGGCCGTCGGAACCGGCGAAGCTCATGCCGTTACCGCCGTAAGGGGAAAGGCGGGTAACATCGGTAATGCTGCGGTTAACCGTCGGGATGGCGGTGATCTGAGCATTGTTGATGTTGGTCACGGCGCCGGTGCGCTCCTGGGAGTTGAACTTGGAAGCGGCGTCGGCAATGACGACGGTTGCCTCCAGGAACTCGCTGGATTCAGCGATCTTGGCATCCAGGGTGAAGGTTTCGGCCAGCTGGAGGACAACACCCGTGTAAGTGGCTTCTTGATAACCCAGGCAGGAGAAATCCACCTTGTAAGGACCGCCGGTACGCATACCCTGGATGGTATAACGACCGTCGGCGTTGGTGACTGCGCCATAGACGGTACCTGAAGGCTCGTGCAGAGCCAGGACGGCAGCGCCGATGACAGGTTCGCCGTTCTGGTCAACCACCACACCCGAGAGGGAGGAGGTGGTCACCTGAGCAAAGGCGACAATACCCGCAAACATAGTAATGAATGCGAGAGAAAGGCTTTTTAAAGCTTGTTTCATAAAGATTTTAAAAAATAAATATTGATACTTAGAGTATTTCTAACCAAAAAAACCGCCGCAAAGTTACAAAAAAAACACATAATAAAAAACGGATTCCGTTAAGAATCCGTTACTTTTTTCAATCTAAAGATTGAAGGCCTTCCGAATGGCTTCCACGCTGTCCAGCAGCTCCCAGCCAAAAAACTGTACGATTTTTTCTTTGCCCTGAACCTTAACCATTTTGGTGTAAGGCTTGCGTCCCATGTGGCCGTATGCCGCGGTGGGCGCATAGATGGGATTCTTAAGCTGGAACTTGCGGATAATGGCGGCAGGGCGGAGGTCAAAGAGGGCCGATACTTTCTGGGCGATCTCGCCGTCGGACAGGCCGTTGGCGGCCGTACCGTAGGTGTCCACAAACACGCTCACGGGCTTGGCCACGCCGATGGCGTAGGCCAGCTGCACCAGGCATTCATCGGCCACGCCGGCAGCCACCAGATTCTTGGCGATGTAACGCGCGGCATAAGCGGCGCTGCGGTCTACCTTGGAAGGATCTTTGCCGGAGAAGGCTCCGCCGCCGTGCGCACCCTTGCCACCGTAGGTATCCACGATGATTTTGCGCCCTGTCAGGCCCGTATCTCCGTGCGGCCCGCCGATGACGAATTTCCCCGTCGGATTGACGTGTAAGATAAAATCGCCTTGAAACAAGGCTGCCACCTCCGCAGGAAGCGGATCCAACGCATACTCAC
>JAFPGC010000036.1 GCA_017423025.1 Bacteroidales bacterium | reverse complement strand
GAAGAAGATGAAGAAGAGCGGTGCCAAGGCTTACCTCGTGAACACCGGCTGGAACGGTACCGGCAAGCGTATCTCCATCCGTGACACCCGCGGTATCATCGACGCCATCCTGAACGGTGCCATCGACAAGGCTCCTACCAAGACCATCCCTTACTTCGACTTCAAGGTTCCTACCAAGCTGGAAGGTGTTGACACCGGTATCCTCGATCCTCGCGACACCTACGCCAACCCCGCCGAATGGGAAGAGAAGGCCAAGGATCTCGCCGGCCGCTTCATCAAGAACTTCCACAAGTACGAGTCCAACAAGGCTGGTCTGGCCCTGGTAAAGGCTGGTCCGAAGCTCTAGTGAATCCGTCTCCCCGACTCCGATCGGGGGATCCCATACTTTTAAGAGACGTCCTTCCGGGCGTCTCTTTTTGTCTCTGGCCTGTCCCCTTCGGGAAGTGGGTTCCGGGGGTACGGACCTTCGGAGCGTTAGAGAATTCCCAGCTCAGTGGCTTTGTGGAGCATATCGGCCACGTTCTTGACGCCCATCTTCGCGTAGATGTGTTGACGGTGGGTGTTGACGGTGTGGACGGAGAGGAAGGCGCGCTCGGCAATTTGGGCGGCTGTGAGGCCCTCGGCACTGAGGCGGATGATTTGGATTTCGCGTTGGCTCAGGCCGATGTCGGCAATCTGCTGGCTGCGTTTGATGAGGATGTCGCCCACGTAAGAAGCCACATCGGCGTTGATGGTCTGGGCACCTTTCGCCAGCTGCTCGCACTTGGTTCGGATTTCATCGGCCTGCATGGTGGTTGCAGAGGCGGAAAGGGCCGCAATCTCGTTGGCAATGGCCCCTACGGGGTTCCGGAGGTCTTTGGACAGGAACTGGATGAGCTCTTCTTTGGCGTTGTTCACGCGCTGGAGGTCGGCGTTGCGGCGACGCACTTTGCGAATGTAGGTGATGCCCAGGATGATAAGGGCCAAAGCCAGAAGCAGCGCCAGGATCAGGAGCGCAATCCGGTAGTGATAGCGTTCGATTTCCCGTCTTTTTTCCTGCACCTCAAAGCGGGTTTCCATTTCCTGGAGGGTCTCGTCCTGCTTCTGCTGGTTGTATTTCTGAATCTGGTAAACGTAGTCGTCGTGCGTGTCCAGAGCCTTTTCATACTCTCCCATGCGGGTGTACAGACGCACCAGGCGGTCATCCAGGGCCGATGCTGTGAGGTGGTCCGATTCCTTCAGCGAGGAAAGCGCCTGCTCAAAGTACTGAATGGCCTCCTCGTTGCGGTCTCCCTGCTGGTACCAGCGGGAACGGAAAAGGATGCCGTTGCGGCGCAGACGCGGGAGGTTATGGGTATCGGCCAGGCCCTGTCCCTTATCCAGCCACTCTCCGGCCGTGCAGTAGATGTCCGGATCCACGGGATTGTTCCAGCGGTTCTTATTAATATATAGGGAGCCGATGATGAAACACGCTTCGCACTGCTGCTCTATGGCATCGGCCTCCGTGGCCACTTGCAGGGCTTCCTGGGCGTAGGTGAGGCCCTCGTCGTTCCGTCCCGTCTCGGGGGAAATCTCTGCGTAGGAGCAGAGCTTGGCCTTGGAGATCAGGATGCCGGCCAGTTCCTTCTTGAGCCCGTGCTGGCGGGCGAGGGCTTCGGCCTCCAATGCTTTGGCCCAGGCGTCGTCGTCCCGGCTGGCCATGATGTCGATTCCTACGATGGCCGACAGAGCCTGCACCTGAAGCTGCGGATTCCCCTCCGAAAGCGTGAGTGCCACCAGCGCCTTCTCCATGGCCGCATCAAAGTTTTGGGAGGCCACATCGACGGACGAAGCATCAATGAGAAACGTGACTTGGGAAGCCGTATCGGAAGAGGCGGAATGCTTCTCCGAGCGGCAGGACAACAGGCAGGCCGATATAACCAGAAGCAGAAAGAGCCGAAGTGAAGTTTTCATGCTAGTGGGTTCAGTTCTGGCAGGTTAGAGCTTTTTGAGGGCGCGGGCCAGCTGGTCCGGGCAACTGGTACCTCGGGCCTTGCAGTTGATGCCCTCCAGACGGGTAATCACATCGGCCACCTTCATCCCCACGCACAGCGCAGACAGGCCCTGCGTATTACCGTTGCAGCCCTTGGTATACTGAACTTTACGGATGGTATTGCCTTCCGTCTCAATGTCAATCTGTTCTGAGCACACCACGGCGCAAGTCTGGAAAGAGGTCTTTCTCACTCCTCCCTCAGTGCTGTCACTCAGCATCTTTACGTCAAAAGTATCTTCCATACCACCAAAGTTACATCTTTTCTTCCTGATTACGAAATCTTCCGCTCTTTTGAACAAAATGGCGTGAAATGTATCTATCTGATTAACTGGCAGTTATCAATTTCCTCCTCCGCATTTTTCAGAGGAGGAAATGCATAAAGTGCTAATTCTGAGTTGCTTCCATTTCACGGCCTGTCCCTGGAGGGAAGTGGGTTCCGGGGGCGTAGCCGCCCGTGGCTCGTGAACGGGAGGGGCCCGCGCCGAAGGCGTGGGAGGGATAGGACCGAAGGTCCGTACCCCCGGAACCCACTTTCCGAAAGGGAACAGGCTTTACAGTGGTAAATTCAGAAGATCCGCGAAATCGTCGATGATGTACGTGGCGCCGGCGGCGGCAAGGGAAGAGCGGGAGGCGTTGCCGTAGGTGACGGCGCAGGTGTGGGCGCCGGCACGGGCCCCCATGAGAATATCTACCGGCATGTCGCCCACCACCAGGGTGTCGGCGGCGGCGTAGCCCATTTCCCGAAGGGTTTTGAGAACCGGTTCGGGGTCCGGTTTGGCTTTGTCTACGTTGTCGGCTCCCAATACGTATGAGATGTACGGAGCAAGACCCATGTCCTGCAGGAAACCCAGCAGGGAGGCCGAACGGCGGGAAGAAGCGACGGTGAGGACATACCCCCGTTCGTGCAGAGTTATCAGGGTCTCTTTCACGTGCGGAAAGAGATGGGGAATCATAATCTTGCGGTTCTGCTCGAAGATGGCGCGGTACGTGGCGGCGCAAGTGGCTGCTTCGGAGGGCGTGAGCCCCGGCAGGAGCTGGTCAAAACCGGCTTCGAGCGGAATCCCGATGGTGGCGGCAATGGCGTCTTCCGAAGCTTCGGGATAGCCCAACTCCTTCAAAGTCTGCCGCATGGTGGTTACAATATTGCCCCGGGTGTCTCCCAGCGTACCGTCAAAGTCAAAAATAATCAGTTTCATAGGATAAACGGCTGGGCTTCGTAGAAGAGGCTGTAGGAGGGGATGAAGAACAGGAGCAGCATCAGGGCCAGCCACCAGGGGAGGAAGCAGAAGAAGAGCACGGCCCAGAGGATGCCCACGATGGGCCATAGCAACAGCAAAACTAACAGGCGGACCGAGTTGCAGAACGCCTTGTCCTGGATTATACTGCAAAGAATTTCGGCAGTAAGCCACATGGGGAAGCTGAGGATGGCGGCCAGAAGCCAGAGGGGAAAGAGCAGAATCCGTTGCCAAAGGGGGATTTTGCCGGAAGGGGCATCGGTCCATACCAGGGCACTGATGCGCTCATATAACTGGTACCGGAAAAGCTGGTACTGTTGGGCCTCCGTTAGGTCTGCATGCTGAGCCAGGAAAGCATTCACGTCTATGGGCTCACCATATTTAATATGTACAGTCCTTCTGAAGTGGAAGAAATCTCCGTAGTTGATGCCGGTGGGGACTACCCAGGTCTGTCGCTCGGCGGCGCTGCGGAAAGCTATGCGCGCGATGCCCTTCTGGATGGGCTGGAGCGTTCGTCCGGGCGTGTGGCGGCCTTCCGGAAACAGGCAGAAAGGGACGCCATGTGCCAGCACGTCGTCAATCTCGTCAAAGGACTTGTAATTGTCCGTCACCGACCTTAGTCCGTCGCGCTCCCGCGTCATCGGGAGAATGCGCAGAAAGCGGAGAACTTTGCTGGCCGCGGGCTTCCTGAAAATATCGGCCCTGGCCCCGAATACCGTAGGGGCCTTGCGCGTTTGCAGCACCAGCAGTGCATCCAGCAGCGTATTGGTGTGGTTGGGGGCAATGATGACGGCGCCGGAGGACGGAAGCTCCCCTTCGGCCTGGACCATTCCGAAGCTTTCCCTGGTGCAGAAGTCTACATAGGGTCTTGCAAAGCTGTACCAGCGGTTATGCTCCCAAATCTTAGGCATCTCTCCTGGTATGGTTGAAGATGGTGGCTACGGTGAGGCCGGAAATGATGTGCCAGATGCCCCACCAGGCCGTAATCACCAGCATGCCGCCGTGTGGCGGGAAGCCGGCGAAGAGGGATGTTCCCAGCATAAGGGCCAGGCCCAGTCCGCTGTTCTGGATGCCGGTCTCAATGGTGAGGGTACGGCGGTCGCGGAAGGGGACTTTGCCGATGGTGCCCACGGTGAAACCGATGCTGAGAGCCAGCAGGTTATGGATGAGCACTACCAGGAAGATGTACTTGATGCTGAGGAGGAAAGCGTCAATGTTGCTGCTGAAGCTGAGCACCACCATGGCAATGAAAATGAGGATGGAGAGCCACTGCAGGGGTTTCTTGAGGGCGTTGGCCACCTTGGGAAGGTACCGGCTGGTGAGAATGCCCAGGATAAGCGGAACGCCCAGCAGGATGAAGATGGTCTTGAAAACGTCCCAGAGGGGAATCACCAGGGTAGGAATTTCGGCCGATACGGCAGCGCTGTGCAGATAGACGGAACCCCAGCACCAGAAGTTGAAGGGCGTGAGGATGACGGCGAGGGCAGTGGAAATGGCCGTCAGGCTTACGGACAACTCGATGTTGCCCTTGGCCAGGGAACTCATGAAGTTGGAGATATTGCCGCCGGGGCAGGCCGCCACCAGAATCATGCCCAGGCCCATCATGGGCGAGATCCAGCCCGTGAGGAGGATGGCCAGCAGGCAGGTGAAGGCGGGCAGCAGGATGAGCTGGCACAGCATACCCAGCAAGACCGACTTGGGCTTTTTGAACACCTCCACAAAGATTTGCGGCTTGATGCCCAGGGCCACTCCGTACATTACGAAGGCCAGGACAATGTTGATGGTGTTCATGCCGCCTGCATTCAGGGTTACCTGAATACTGTCGATGGTGTTGATTATTTCTTGCGTCATATAGATTTAGGTTTTAATCGTTGATAATGAGTCCGTCATGAGCCGGCTGCACGTCGGAGTGAACGTGGCGTTCGCGGCACAGGCCCCTCAGGTCTTCGCAGAACTGCCGGTGCCGGGGAAAAGCGTGGCTCAGGTGGGTGAGCCAGGTATGGCGCGCACCAATCCTGTCGGCCATATCCAGGGCCTGGTACAGGGAGAAATGCGAGTGATGCGGGTAGTAGCCCACCGTGTTGAGCGTCAGGTGTTCCAGTCCCTGGAGTTTGGAAAACTCGCTCTCGGGAATGGCGCTCATGTCCGTAATGTAGGCGATATTGCCGAAACGGAACCCCAGCACGGGCATCTGGTCGTGATATCCGCGGATGGGAACCACGTTGGGCGCTTCGTGCGAAGCCTCCACTACGGCATTGTCCGAAGGAAGGAGGCTTCCATCGGCCTGCCTGTAGAAATAGCCCTTGTCGTGCACCCATTCCAGGTCTCCGGTGTTCTGGAGGGAATCTACCCGGAAGGGACGCTCGTCAATGAGGTGGACGTGCCACTCGGGGGCACCGGGGTACTTATGCTCTGCAAAGGCGTACGCGTAGTCGTTGCGAAGGGTTTTGAGCACCTTCTCCTCGCAGAAAATCTCCGCCGCTTTCTTGTCTATGTAATTGAAGGAGCGGACATCGTCCAGCCCTCCCGTATGGTCTTTATGGTTGTGCGTAAGGAGGATGGCATCGAGATGCCGGATATCGGCCCTGAGCATCTGGTAACGGAAATCGGGACCCGCATCCACCAGGATGCTCAGACCTTCCATCTGTACGAAGGCCGATGCCCGCAGGCGCTTGTCCTGCCCGTCGGCCGACTGGCACACCGGGCACTGGCACCCGATAATGGGCACCCCCTGCGATGTTCCAGTCCCCAGAAAAGTCAGTTTCACACTCATAGCTCAATCTCCTCCAATTGGTTCACCCTTGCCGGGTCATACGGCCGCTCCACACGGATGTAATTGCCCGTGTAGCCGCCCATGATGCCGTTTTTCACGGAGGACTCCCACAGCACGGTCTCCTTAAGGCCCTTGTTGGCCTGCACGAATTCCTGATGGAGTTCCTCGCACAGTGCCTCCAGCTTGGCTACACGCCCGGTCTTGAGGCTGTCCTTCACCTGGTCCTTCCACTCCGCAGCCCGCGTGCCGGGGCGCCGGGAGTAGGGGAAAACGTGGATGAAGGCCGGTCTGATGCTGTTCTTTAGGAAATCATACGTCTCCAGGAACAGTTCCTCCGTCTCGCCCGGCAGGCCCACGATGACGTCAATGCCGAAGAACACCTGGGGCTCTCCGGGCCGATTCATAGCCTGGCGGATGTAGTCGATGCGGCTGGCGAAGAGGGCGGTGTCGTACCTTCGGCCCACGCGCTTGAGAAGCGTGTCGCTGCCGCTCTGCAGAGGAATGTGGAAATGCCGCTGGAACTTGGTTCCGGAAGCAATCCAGTCCACAATCTCCGGCGTAATGAGGTTAGGCTCGATGGACGAAATCCTGTACCGCTCAATCCCTTCCACTTCGTTCAGCGCCTTCAGCAAATCCAGGAAAGATTCTCCGGTGGTCCTGCCATAATCTCCCGTATTTACACCCGTAAGCACCACTTCCTTCACACCCTCCGCCGCAATGCTCTGCGCCATCTTCACCACCTCACAGATAGGAATATTCCTGCTCCTGCCCCTTGCAAAAGGCACAGTACAGTAAGCACAGAAGTTATCGCACCCGTCCTGCACTTTCAGGAAGCTCCTGGTACGCTCGCCACTGCTGTATGCGCCAAAGACTCCTTGCAAGAAATCTGATTTCTGGGTGCTCAGTGCTTGGTCTTGGGTGTTAGATACTATGTTTTCTGGAGTTGCGGAGGGTGTTGCCTCTGAAACCTGTAGCCACCCTCGGCTCCATAAGAGGGAGGGGCCCGACGCGAAGCGTTGGGAGGGGTCGGCGCAGCCGACGGTTTCAGAGGCAATACCCTCCGCAACGGAAGTTAAGATTTGGTTTTTCTCGGTCGCTCCGAAGACCTTCCAGACTCCATCAATGGAGAGGAGCTGTTCTTTTCGGAGCTGGGCGTAGCAGCCGGTGACCACAATGCGGGCCTCGGGGGCCGTTTTGTGGGCCCTGCGGATGAGGTTTCTCGACTTCTTCTCGGCCGTTTCCGTGACGGCGCAGGTATTGATGAGGTAGACATCGGCCTGGGCAGTCCAGGGAACGACCTCCCAACCGGCGGCCATAAAACCGCGCTCGTAGGTGGACGTCTCGGCGTAATTGAGCTTGCAGCCCAGGGTGGTGAATGCTATCTTCATGCGCTAAGGATTAAAAAGACGCACGGCCTTTTGCCGATGGTCACTGGATGCTGTTTCCACTGGGCCACCGTGCGGGTGCAGATGAACTGATCCGGACAGGTGAGGTTGGCCGCTACGCAGACGCGGGTGTTTCCTCCCAGGCAGGAGAGCATATCGGCCAGGAGGGAATCGTTCCTGTACGGCGTTTCGATGAGGATCTGGGTCTGGCGGGCGCTGGCCGATCTTTTCTCCAGGTTGCGGAGGGCGGCGCGGCGCTCTTCGGTCTTGGCGGGGATGTAGCCAACGAAGGCGAAGGACTGGCCATTGAGCCCGGAGGCCATGAGTGCCATCATAAGGGACGAAGGTCCCACCAGAGGCACTACCTCAATGCCGCGCCTATGGCACAGGGCCACCAGAAGGGCACCGGGGTCCGCCACGGCGGGAAGGCCGGCTTCGGAGAGCAGCCCCACGTTGCGGCCATCCGCAAAGAGGGCGGCAAACCCTTCCACCTGGGCCGGATCCGTGTGCTCGTTGAGTTCGTGGAACTCCAGGCCTCCAATCTGGCCCTTGAGCCCCGCGGCCGACAGGAAGCGCCGGGCGGTACGGATCTCCTCCACCACAAAGCAGGTGAGGGTAGGGATGACTTCCAGCACCGATGCGGGCAGCACCTGTGCGGGATCCCCTTCTCCCAGGGGCGTAGGAATCAGGTATAGTTTACCGTTGGACATGGGCTTTACCGGTTTCGTCAATTTGCAAAGTTACGTTGCGCACGGGGCGGCGGGCCTCATCCTGGGCCCTCTGTTCCCGTGCCTTGCGGTTGCTGAACAGATTCCGGAACAATTGCCGGAACGTGTTGAATTCCATCTGGTAGGCAATACCGCCGCCGTGGCGCTGGCTGTTGTCCAGGAAGGCCGACAGCTGGTCGGCCGAGTGGGTGAACAGGCTCACGCGCAGCGAGCCGCTGCGGTTGAGTTTGATTTCGATGTCCACGTCACCGGCCACCTGGTTGCCGGAGACTCCGGTGAGGTCCTCGCGGTTACCCACCGTACCGTTCACCACTACACGATTGTTGAACAGCTGCGTACTCACAGCCACGTCGAAGATATTGTTGCCGGCCTGGGTGTTCTTGTAATTGAGACCCAGGTCCAGGGGAATATTCAGTTTCTGGAAGATGTTGTTGAGCTGGCCGGACATGATACTGGATACGTTCGAGAACAGCACGTCGCTGCCTCCGACGCTGATTCCGGAGTCTTCCGACGGGAGGAAGTTGCCCGCCACCAGCAGGTAGACGAACTGCTTCTGGATCTTGTCCTCCGTGTTGAACGCACCTTCCACCTGGGCCTGGATGGCCGGATTCAGGTCCGGGATATCGATGCTGAAGCTCAGCTGGGGGTTGCTCAGTTTGCCGGTGATGCTAATGCCACAGTTCACGGTGCGGCGGCTGGTGGCGCTTTCATCGGCCGTGAGGTTGTACAGGCTGGCCTTGGTTACGTACAGGCCGTTCACGTTGAGGTCCGTGTTCATCACGTCTCCGTTGAAGCGCACGGAGCTGCCGTCCTGGATGGTGAAGTCGCGGCTCACCAGATTCATGGCGCTGAAGTGGAAGCTTCCGGAGTTGAGCGTATAGTCGCCGTTGATGGTGAACACTCCCTGGCGGGACTTGCTCACCAGGTCCACCGTACCCTGGCCTCTGCCGGTGAGGGAACTCTCGTTGTCCACGTCAATGAACACCTGGGTGTCCGGCGTGGCGTGAACGCGCACATCCACGTTGAGGTCCGATCCCTGTTTCCGGGTCTGGGTGCGGTCCTTGACCATTTGCTCGTAGAGGTCCACATTCTCCGGAACCTCCTCTGCGAAAGTGAGTAGATCGCGGGACCGGTCTCCGCCCGTGGAGCCCAGCGGGATGTGAATATCTCCGGAACGGGAGGTGGCCTCAATGCTCAGCTGGAGTTTGTTCAGGTCTCCGGTCACGTCTACGCGTCCGTCAGCGTATAGGTTGCCGAAGAAGGCTACGTCGGGTTCGTGGGGCATGTTGAGGGCGTGCATCCGGTTAAACCGCACGTGAACGTCCAGGCCGAAGTTCTTGAAGTCGTTGAAAATGAGACTGCCGTCAACCTTTCCCTTGCCTTCTTCGCGGTCGCTCAGGTTCAGGGACTTGAAGTTGAGGCCCTTGTCGGTGAGTTCCAGATCGCCGTTCACGGCGTAAGGAACGCCGGTGAAATCCAGCGCCAGGCTTCCGTCCTCTATCCGCAGTTTCTCGCTGCTGAAGTGCAGTTTGTCCAGGGTGCCGCTTGCATTGGCCAGGCCGCTCAGCGAGCCCTGGAATTCCGAGAACACGCTGGTGAGGAAAGGTGCGGCATAGCCCATATCCACCTTGTCCATGAGCAGCAGTACGCCCAGTTCCCGGGTGGAGGGAACCAGGAAGGCGCTGGCGTCCAGGGAACTGCGGCCGTCCAGCCGGTTGCGGAGCATGGCGGTGAACCGATGGTTCTCCTCGTCGTAGTTGCTCACGATCCTCACGGTTCCCATGGGCCTGCCGGCTACATGGACCGAGTCGCAGGTGATGCCGGCAATCAGGCCCGGCGCAGGCCGGGTGGGGGAGATGAGGGTGGCCCGGCCGGTGGCGAGGCCCTTCAGCTCCGGCGTATTGTGCGTGAGGGTGTTCAGCAGTTCCAGGTCAAACTGGTCCATCCTCACCCTCAGGGTATCCGTATGGTTCTTCCGCACTCCTCCGTCTATCAGGAGAGACTGGTTTTCGTGCATGACCTTCAGGTCGTTGACCTTGAAGTCCCCGGCCTTGTACTCGAGTTCCTGGGAAATCAGGTTCCAGGCGCCGCCGGTGAAACTGAACACCGAAGGCTGAATCTGGCCCCGGATGGCCACCTGGTCTTCTTCGCGGGTCAGATCGGCCTCGACCTTGAGATTGCCGAAAGTCTTTCCGTTGTCCTGGTTGTCGAAGGCATAAGCCAGCGCTACGTGGTTGTCATCGGCCTTCAGGTCTATCTTGTTGCCCAGCAGCTGGGTGCCGCCCAGGTCTATGGTGCTGCCGGTGATGGCGGCGCTGAGGGCGCTTCCGCGGTTGTCGCTATCCATCCTCAGATCCTTGATGAAGCGGTTACCCAGAGCCATGCGCCCGGAGGTGAGGGTGGCCTGAAGCAGGCCGTCGGGATTCACCCGTACGTTGGCGGCGGTCTTGTTTTCTATGTAGAGGCCCGGCACCAGGAAGGAGATAAGATTCTGTGCCTTAAGAACTTGCGCGTCTAACTGATAATTGGCTCCGTCCCAGATTCCGACGGCTTCTCCCCGCAGGGCGGGCAGTTCCTCGGCCATGAAGACGCTCTTGAGGTCGTTGACGAAGCGGAGGATGTGCCGGGTGCCCTGGAACTCTGCGGCAAGGGCGTCCGAAGTGAGGGTGATGCGGTGCAGGCTGTCTTTCTGGTTGGTCTGGATGTGCATGTCTCCTATGGAGTGGGCGCCGTCCTGGCTCACGAGTTTGATGCCGCTCACCGTGAGCTCACCGTCCAGGTTTTGGGCATCGGCCCTGCGGATGTCACTGTTCACCTTCAGGCTCACGCCCGCCACCTCGCGGTCCAGCAGGTGGATGGCAGCCAGATCGGCCTTTCGCAGATTGAGCTGGAAGCGGTAGAGGGCGTCGTCGCGGGCCCCCAGGTCCAGCTGTCCTTCATAGTTGAGCAGCAGGTTGGGGTCGTTGGAGACCAGGCTGGCCACGAGGGACTCATCCTTGTAGGTACCTTGGGCCGATATGCCCGAATAGTCGTATCCCAGGGCCTGCAGGCGGGAAATCTTGAGCGTGTCCACCTGGACGTCTATGCCTCCCTTGTCGCGGAAGGCGGCGTCAAGGGTGGTATTCATGGTGAGCGGACCCAGGGATTCCGTGCCCAGCACCTTGCCCAGATGGAGGTTGGTGGTGGCGATGCGGCCGCCCAGATGCATGTCCTTGCTGTTGTCCTCCACGTTCTTGAGATAGACATCGGCCAGGATGGTCCCCATCTCGGAGAGAATCTGTCCGTCCACATCCAGGTCGTTGAGGGGGCCTTGCACGCGGCCTTCGAAGCTCAAGCGCTCGCCGGGGGCGAATTTCCTCAGGTCCAGGTTTGTCTTGGGAGCCCAGGCCTTGACGAATCCGGCCAGGCCGTCCATATCGAAGCTGGCTTCCTTCACCGTGACATTGTAGGTTCCGCTGCCCTCCTTCTCCACGTCCTTGATGCTGCCGCTCACATTCACGTGGACCCCGTTGTCGGGATCATCGGCCACGATGTTGTCCAGGAAGAGATTGTTCACCGTGCCGTGCACTTTTCCCCGGATGTTTCCCCGGAAAGTGCTTTCCACGCCGGCGAAGTGGTAGATGGTGTGGCCCATATCCACCAGGGAGCCGTCGCGGATAATGCCTTCGAGGTTCACGCAGTTGGTGAAGTCGTCGTAATCGTCGTCCAGATTGCCTTCCATGGCAAAGTGCTCCAGGGTCAGGTTGGTGTATCCGTCTTCGATGTGCAACTCAGTGACATCCACCAGGGCCTCGCCCACGCGGAATTTTTGGGCCGATACTTCCTGCAGATGCAGCCCCGTCGCCCGTTCAAAGATTTGAAGCGAGGTATTCTGGCCGGTGATGAGGTTGTCGGCTACCTTGAGGTTTTCGGCATGGGCTTTCTCCAGCAGGACGTTCAGGTGGTCCCAGTCGATGACGCCTTCCTTGGTCACTTGGCCCCTCTCTTCGAGGCGACGGGCGACAGGCACGTTCTCCATGCGGAAGGAGAGGTTCTCCAGATCCACCTGCCTGGCGGTAAGCAATTTGCCCCAGTGCGGGGGCTTGGGCTCAGACACTTCTGCCGATATGGCTCCGAAGCAGCGAAGCAGGTTGATGGCGGTGTGTCCGGGCCGATGAGGGTGCGGTTCCATCACCAGGTTGAAGCCGCCGCCGCTGATGCGGAGCCGCCTCACATAGGCGCCCCTGCCGTTGATGAATCCCCTCAGGGAGAACTTCACGGAGAGGTTGTCCACGTACAGCACGGTATCCATACCGGGGAGGTAGGGGTGGTTGTCCAGCACCACCAGATCCTGGATCAGGATGGCTTCGGTGGGCCGGATGGAGATGCTCTTGAACTGGATGGTGGCGTCGGTGCCTTTCTCGAAGCGCTGGATGATGCGCTTGCCCAAGGCCGTCTGGACAGCGGGGGACTGGATGGCCACAAGACCGGCCAGCAGCAGCACTGCCAGCAGGGTGAGGATCCAAACCGTTATCTTGAGGCCTTTTTTCATTATCCTACAAAATTAACAATAATTTTGTATCTTTGCACCCTTATTTCCTGTACCATGGCAGATATTATTCTGGGCATAGAATCTTCCTGTGACGACACTTCGGCGGCCGTTCTGCGGGATGGTGTGCTGCTTTCCAACGTAATTGCCTCACAGCAAGTTCACAAGGACTTCGGCGGGGTGGTTCCGGAGCTGGCCTCCCGTGCCCATGAGCAGAACATCGTTCCGGTGGTTTCGGAAGCCCTGCGCCGTGCCGGGGTGGAAGCCTCTGATTTATCGGCCATTGCCTTTACCCGCGGTCCCGGTCTGCTGGGGTCGCTGCTGGTGGGCACTTCCTTTGCCAAGGCACTGTCCCTCTCGCTGGATATTCCCATGGTCATGGTGAACCACCTTCAGGGGCACATTCTGGCCAACTTTGTGCGCCAGCCGGATGTGCCGGTGAGGGAGCCTTCCTTCCCTTATCTCTGCCTGCTGGTTTCCGGCGGTAACTCGCAGATAGTCAAGGTAAACAGCCCCCTGGAGTACGAGATTCTGGGCCAGACCATCGACGACGCCGTGGGCGAGGCCTTCGACAAGTGCTCCAAGATGCTGGGCCTGGGCTATCCCGGCGGCCCCGTCATTGACAAACTGGCCAAGCTGGGAGACCCCGAGCGCTTCCACTTTGCGAAGCCCAACATCCCCGGGCTGGATTACAGTTTTTCGGGCATCAAGACGTCCCTTCTGTACTTCGTGAGGGACGAGATGGCCAAGGATCCCAACTTCCTGGAAAACAACAAGGAAGACCTTTGCGCTAGTTTCCAGAAGACGCTCATCGACATCCTCATGACCAAGCTCATCCGCGCCGCCAAGGAAACGCGCATCCGCGAGATCACCATAGGCGGCGGCGTATCGGCCAACAGCGGCCTGCGCTCCAGGATAGTGGCCGAAGGGGAAAAGCGTCACTGGAACACCTATCTGCCGGAATTCAAGTTCACCACGGACAACGCCGCCATGATTGCCGTGGCCGGCTGGTTCCAGTACAAGGCCGGCGTGCGCACCCCTCTGGACGTGGCTCCCGTATCCCGCATGGCCGATTTCTAGGCCTTCCCCCTTTGGTTTTTCGTGATTTTTTCCGATATTTGAAGGATAGAACGAAATAACCAAAACACTTATGGGAAAATATAAAAACGACGCCCGCGTGGTCCTCACCCTGGATGCAGGCGGCAATTCGCTGCGCTTCAACGCCATGAAGGGAGAAGAGTTCATTCTGGAAACCATTACCCTTCCTTCCAACGCCAACGACCTGGATCTGTGCCTGCAGACCATGGTTACCGGTTTCAAGACCGTCATCAACCAGCTGGGAGACAAGAAGCCCGTAGCCATCAGCTTTGCCTTCCCGGGCCCGGCAGACTATCCGGCCGGCATCATCGGCGGCTTCCTGCCCAACTTCCCTTCCTTCCGCGAAGGTGTGGCCCTGGGACCGTACCTGCACGAGGTCTTCGGCATTCCCGTGTTCATCAACAACGACGGCGACCTCTTCGCTTTTGGCGAGGCCCTCAGCGGCGCCCTGCCGGAGGTGAATGACAAGCTGGAAGAATACGGCAGCTCCAAGCGCTTCCGCAACCTCATCGGCTACACCTTCGGTACCGGTTGCGGCATTGGCTGCGTCATCAACGGCCAGCTCAACCGCGGAGACAACAGCTGCGTGGAGACGTATTGCCTTCCCAACCCGCATATCAACGGCATCATCCTGGAAGACAGCATCGCCATCCGTGCCGTCAAGCGCGTGTATGCCGAGCAGTCGGGCGTACAGGACGCCAGCCTCACTCCCAAGGATATTTACGACATTGCCGATGGCAAGCGTCCCGGTGACAAGAAGGCCGCCCTGGCCGCCTTCTCCGAGATGGGTCACGTGGCCGGTCTGGCCATCGCCCAGGCAGCCCAGCTGATGGACGGCATCGTGGTCATCGGCGGTGGCATCTCCGCATCGGCCAAATTCTTCATGCCGGCCCTGCTGGAAGAGATGCGCGGCACTGTCAAAACGCTGGGCGGAGACGTCCTGCAGCGCGTTCAGATGAAGGTTTACAACCTGGACGACGAGGCCGAGTTTGCCGAATTCGCCAAGGGCGAGGCCCGCGAACTCAAGATCTACGGAACCGACAAGACCGTCACCTACGACCCTCAGAAGCGTATCGGCATCGTTCTCGATAAGATTGGCACCTCCCTCGCCATCTCCGTAGGCGCCTACGATTTCGCCCTTGCTGAACTTGACGCGTGAAAGAATTCGAAATAGCCAAGAAAGTTGGAAAGGAATTGACGGCCGATGAGCTTCGCGAAGCGGCCGCCAAGGCCTTGGGCGTGAAGCCGGACCTGGTGGGCCACGTGGAAGTGACCCGCCGAAGCATCGACGCCCGGCAGGATATCCTGTACCGCTACCGCGTGCAGGCGTACCGCCAGAACGAGCCCTTTGAGCCGTATAAGGTGGCGCCCTATCAGGATGTTTCCACCGCCACGCCCGTGCTGGTCATCGGCGCGGGCCCGGCCGGCATGTTCGCGTCCCTGAAGCTGCTCCAGCTGGGCCTTAAGCCCATCGTGCTGGAGCGCGGCAAGGACGTGGAACGCCGCAAGGTGGACATGGCTACGCTCTCCACCAAGGGCGTCATCAACCCCGATTCCAACTACTGCTATGGAGAAGGCGGCGCCGGCGCCTTCAGCGACGGCAAGCTCTACACCCGTTCTTCCAAGCGCGGAGACATTCGCGAGGTGCTGCACCAGCTGGTGGCTTTCGGCGCCTCGCCGGATATCCTCATCGACGCCCACCCCCACATAGGCACGGACCGCCTGCCGGAAGTGGTCAAGAACATCCGCCAGTGCATCCTGGACCACGGGGGAGAGTATCATTTTGATTCGAGGGTCACGGAAATAGTGAAGGCCGATAAGGGCTTCACTGTAACCTGCACCGATGGCAAAGAATACAGCGCCGCCAAGATCATCCTCGCTACCGGCCATTCAGCGCGGGATATTTATGAACTGTTTCAGAACAATGGATGGGCGCTGGAGGCCAAGGGCTTTGCCCTGGGCGTCCGCGTGGAGCATCCCCAGTGGCTCATCAACCAGATCCGCTATCACGGTAAGTATCAGCCGTTTATGCCTACGGCCGAATACTCCTTCGTGCAGCAGGTAGAGGAGCGCGGCGTGTTCTCCTTCTGTATGTGCCCCGGCGGCATCCTGGTGCCTTCCTCCACGGAAGACGGCACCGTGGTGCTCAACGGCATGTCCAACGCCGCCCGCAACTCCAAATGGGCCAACGCCGGTGTCGTGGTGCAGATTGAGCCCGGCGACCAGCCGGCCCAGTACGAAGGGCCGTTCGCCCTCATGGATTTCCAACGGGATATCGAGCGGACTATGTATCAGTGGGTGAGCACCCATGGTGGCAAGCATCCCCTGTCGGCCCCGGCCCAACGTATGAAAGACTTCTGCCGCGGCATCGAGTCCAAGGACCTTCCCAAGACTTCCTATCATCCGGGTGCCCTATCGGCCCCCCTCCACGAACTGCTTCCGGAGCACGTTTCCATGCGCCTCCGCCGTGCTTTCCCGCAGGTGGACCGCCAGATGCACGGCTACTACACCAACGATGCCCTGCTGCTGGGCGTGGAGTCCCGTACCTCCTCTCCCATCCGCCTGCCCCGCAACCCGGAGACCCTGGAACATGTCTCCGTCCCCGGCCTCTACCCCTGCGGCGAAGGCGCCGGTTACGCCGGTGGCATCGTCTCCTCCGCCCTCGACGGCATCAATTGCGCCGAAGCGCTGAAGGCTTCCATTTAGACCTTTCAAAACCCTCCCGATGCGGTAGACGTCCCAAAAACTGGGACGTCTACCGCGTTTAAGGGGATTATTGCGGTTAACGTCCCACTTTTTGGGACGTCTACCTCACTCTGCCTGAAAGGAGATGCCTGGTTAAGCCCGGCATGAGGGCTGTTTTCCTACGGGAATGTGGGTCTCGGAGGTACGGACCTTCGGTCCTATCCCTCCCACCGCTTCGCGGCGGGCCCCTCCCGTTCACGAGCCACGGGCGGCTACGCCTCCGAGACCCACATTCCCGTAGGAAAAAGGCTGGGGGTCTTAACTTGATTTTAGGCCATATTTTGGTTAAGATCCGAAGACATGCGGATCTTAAATTGATTTGGCCCCTTATTATGGCGAAGATCCTTCAGGACGAGGATCTTAGTTGGATTTTGGGCCGTATTGTGGTTAAGATCCCGGAACAAGCCCGGGATGAGGGGAGTGATGCCGGGGTGAGGGGCGTTAAAGCTTGATTAGCGCGCGGCCGGCCTTGCCGTCTATGCAGACGGTGAGGGGGTCGGGGAGCTGGACGTGGCGGAGCCACTGGGACTCGAAGACGGCCGGGAGGGCGTCCAGAGCGCTCAGGTCCATACTGTCACCGGGGCGGGAGTACGGGTCCACGTTCACGTAACCGGCGTTGAAGGAAGTGAGATTCTGGAAGAAATGCGTGCCCTGGCTGGGGTCTACGCGGAAGTCCGGCAGGGAGCATTCCACCAGCGCCTTGGCCTCGGAGATGTCGCTCCAGACCACCGGCACGCCCAGGGTGGGGATGCTGGAGCCCCAGCGGCCGAAGCCGATGAGGACGTACTGCCTTCCATCGGCCCTTAACTGGGCGTTGAGGGTGCGGAGCTCGGCGGCCATTTCCACCGTCTTCATCTTGTCGAAGGTGTCGGCCTTGAGATAAATCACGTCCTTGATACCTGTGAGCCAGCCGGTTCCCAGGGCGCTTTCGGATTGCACCAAAGCGCCGGAGCAGTCCACGGTGCGCCAGTCTACCTCGGCCCTGAGGCTGTCGGAAGAGATGGGCCTTACCTGCAGCGCATTGAATACTCCGTTGGAAAGTTCCGCGGCGTACTCGATCTCCACGCCGCCCTGCATTTCAGACGAACATATATCCAGAAGGGTCTGGACAATCTCTGCCAGCGGATAAGTGTTGTAGCGCAGGATGTGGGCGAAGGTGACGGCTTTGGGGCCGTTGGCCATGGGGGAGTCCACCATGCGCTGGTTCTCGTAGTCGTAAGTAGAGACCACCCGGTTGAAGGAAGCGAACTTGGTGCAGTCGTAGATGTCTATGCGTTCCAGGTTCACGGCGTCGTCCACGCTGGTCTTGAACTTCTCGGGCTGGAGGTTCAGCGCGTACATCACCTTCTGGGTGTCGCGCATGGCCAGTTCGGGCGTGGAAGTCTGGAGCACGTGCTTGGGATAGGCGGGGGAGAAGCGGAGCACCTGCTCGCCGTCCACCACGGCCTTGCCCAGGCCATAAGCCACCTTGGCAATTCCCTCATCGGCTTTTTCGTGGCCGATGGGATAGTAGTTCACGCTGCGCGCCACGCCGGAGAGGGTGGGGAAGAAGTAGCCCTGTTCCTCGGCGCCGCAGACTTCCTGCAGCACGATGGCCATCTTCTCTTCCGAAATCACATTGGCCGTAGCGGTGATGTAGCCCCTGGAGGCGGCGTAGTACACAGAGGCATACACACTCTTGATGGCCTTCGAAAGGAGACGCAGCTGCTGGTCCTCATTCTCTACCGAAGGAATCATGTATGTGGAATACACACCCGCAAACGGCTGGTAATAAGAGTCTTCCAGTTTGGAGGAAGAACGCACGGCCAGGGGAGTGCGCACCACTCGGATGAAAGCGCGAAGGGCCTCCACCACGTCCTGCGGCAGGTTGGAGGACACGAATTCGGAAAGGATCTCGGCGTCGGAAACGTCGGAATTGATCACATACTGCAGGCCGTTTTCCAGGATGAAGCGGTCGAAGCAGTCCGTGGCCAGCACCAGGGTGCGGGGCACGGTAACCCGTACGCCCTCCCATTTGTCGAAGAGCCGATGCTGGTAAAGGATGTGGTTGAGGAAAGCCAGGCCGCGGGCCTTGCCGCCCAGCGAACCCTCTCCGTAACGGGCGAACCAGATGGTGTCGTTGTAGGAGTCGGGATCGAAGCGGGCCACCACGCCCAGGCTCTGCGATACGCGGTAGGCGTGGATGAGCGGGATGGCCATATCGCGGAACTCGGCCGCGCTGGAATAGCGCTTGCCCTTGATGGCATTGCCTTCCTCGAAGATACCGCGGGCCAGGAGCCAGCGGGAGATGTAGTTCTTGCTGCGGAGCTTGTCCAGCACCTTTTCCGGCAGGGTTTCCAGCAGGTCTTCCACGCCCTGGAGGTCGCTGGCGCGGCCGATAACCTTGCCCCGTTCATTGGTGGCCACAAAGTCGCCGAAGCCGAATTCCCGGCCGATGTATTCGGCCACCTCGTGGGTGAGCGTCTTGGAGCGCTTCATCACGAAGCCGGCTCCCAGGCTCACGGCCACCTCACGCATACTTTCCTGCGAACTCTGCATGAGGATGGGCATGCGGGGATCGTCCTTGCGGATGTACTGGCACAGGGTAACACCGGCGTCCAGTTTTTCCTGGGAAGGGTCGTCGTCCTTGTGCAGCACAAAGCCGATGTCCGAAATCACGCCCAGGAGGTTCTCCTTATAAGTATTGTAAAGCTCAACGGCATCGTCGTAATTGGTGGCCAGGAGAATCTTGGGACGGGCCCGTTTGCGCAGGATCTGCTGCTCCTCGTTGAGGGCGTCGCGGATGGCGTCGTTATTCTGCTGCAGCACCAGCTTGTAAAGGAGAGGCAGGTACGTGGAATAGTACCGCACCGAGTCTTCCACCAGCAGAATGCACTGCACACCTAAACGCAGAATGTCTTCCTGGGCGTTGAGCCGGTCTTCCAGCAGTTTGATGATGGCGATGATAAGGTCCGTACTGCCGTTCCAGTTAAAGACGTAGTCGATGCAGCTGCGGTCTTTGTCCCTCAATTGCCGGGAAACCTCTTTGGAGAAGGACGTGAGCAGCACCATGGGCGTGCCGGGGGCCGATTCTTTCACCTGGTGGGCGAAACTGAAGACATCGGCCCCTCCGGCATTGTACATGGCGATGACAAGGTCCCAGAGTTCTCCTGCACGGACCCGCTCCAGGGCCTCCGTAGTGGAGGAAACGCGCTCAAAGACCGGCGGATTGCTCAGGTTGAGGTCGGAATACTCCCGGGCGATGCGCATATCCAGCCGCCCGTCCTCTTCCAGGGAGAAATTGTCGTAGTTATTGCATACTAACAGGATCCTCCGGATCCGCTTGGTCATGAGTGCTGCGTTTTCCATTTATACTAAGCCTTGGTCTGTCATGGCGCGGGCCACCTTGATGAAGCCGGCCAGGTTGGCGCCTTTAACATAGTTTACAGTTCCGTCTGCCTCCGTGCCGTATTTGACGCAGGCGGCATGAATCTCCTGCATAATGCGGCGGAGGTAGTTGTCCACTTCTTCGGCGGTCCAGTTCTGCCTCATCGAGTTCTGGCTCATCTCCAGGCCGCTGGTGGCTACGCCGCCGGCGTTGGAGGCCTTGCCGGGGCTGTACAGCAGGCCGGCTCCCAGGATGATGCGGATGGCTTCCGGAGTGGTGGGCATGTTGGCGCCTTCGGCCACACAGATGGCGCCGCCCTTTACGATATTCTGGGCATCGGCCTCCTCAATCTCGTTCTGCGTGGCGCAGGGGAGGGCGATGTCGCAGGGGATCTTCCAGGGGCGTTCGCCGGGGAAGTACTGAGCCTGCGGGTATTTGTTGGCGTATTCCTTGATGCGGCCGCGACGGATGTTCTTGAGTTCCAGTACGAAGGCCATCTTTTCCTCGTTCAGGCCCTCGGGGTCGTAGATGAAGCCGTCGGAGTCCGAGAGGGTCTGGACGGTAGCACCCAGGCGCATGGCTTTCTGGGCTGCATACTGGGCCACGTTGCCGGCGCCGGAGATGTTCACTTTCTTGCCCTGGAAGCTTTCTCCGCGGGTAGCCAGCATCTGTTCGGCAAAGTAGCAGAGGCCGTAGCCGGTGGCCTCCGGACGCAGCAGGGATCCGCCCCAGGCGAGGCCCTTTCCGGTGAGCGTGCCGGTGAATTCGTCCCTGATGCGTTTGTACTGGCCGAAGAGGTAGCCGATTTCGCGGCCGCCCACGCCGATGTCACCGGCGGGAACGTCGGTATTGGCGCCGATGTGCCGATAGAGCTCCGTCATGAAGCTCTGGCAGAAGCGCATGACCTCGGTGTCGGACTTGCCGCGGGGATTGAAGTCGCTGCCGCCCTTGGCACCGCCCATAGGCAGCGTTGTGAGGGCATTTTTGAACGTCTGCTCAAAGGCAAGGAACTTCATGATGGAGAGGTTTACGCTGGGATGGAAGCGGATACCACCCTTGTAAGGGCCGATGGCGCTGGAGTTCTGCACGCGGAAGCCGCGGTTGATGTGGACGTCTCCCCGGTCGTCGGTCCAGGGGACGCGGAAGATGACGATCCGCTCCGGTTCTACAAGACGCTCCAGAATTTTCTGGTCGATGAGCTGGGGATTCTCCGTGATGTACGGGGCGATGCTTTCCACCACTTCGCGAACGGCCTGGTGAAACTCGGATTCTCCGGGATTCTTGGCAATGAGCTCTGCCATGAAACCCTCTACATACTTTAGGGTAAACTGTTCCATAAACTTGTTTTATACACTACTAACTCCCACAAAGATAATAAAAAAACTCTTTTTTCCTCCCTCTCCGGATGCAATTTGGTCTCATTTTGGACAAGGGGGAAACTTTTTGTATATTTGTAGACTATGGTCCCGGAACTGGTAGAAAAATACATATTCCTGGTGCAGACCTTCGTGGAGGCCGGTGAGGCGGGTTTGTCCCTGTCCCAGCTGCAGCGCAAGTGGGAGGGCCGATACGGAACGCCCTACGCCCGCCGCAGTTTTCTCAATCACCGGGCGGCGGTGGAAGAGGTCTTCGGCATTGTGATTACCTGCGACCGCAGCACCAACCTCTACCGCATAGACCAGAGCGAGAGCGCCGTAGACAAACGCGAAGCCGTGGAATACCTTATTAATACCTTCACGGTCAACAGCCTGCTCACCCTGAGCAAGGAGCGCCTCAGCGGCCGCGTGTCGGTGGAAGACGTGCCCTCGGGCCAGAAATTCCTCATCCCCGTGATGCAGGCCATGCTGGACAACGCCGTCCTCAAGATGCAGTACAAGAAGTACCAGAGCACAGAGACGGACCGCCGCACCATCTACCCGTATGCCGTGAAGGAATTCGAGAAGCGGTGGTACATCGTGGCCTACAGCGAGGACGCCGGCCAGATGCGCACCTATGCCATGGACCGCATCCAGGCCCTGGAGCGCACGGGCGTCACCTTCACCCTCCCCAAGGACTTCCACGTGGACGAGGTCTTTGAGGCCAGTTACGGCATCTACCTTCCGGAGGAGGGCCAGAAGCCGGTGCTGGTGAAAATCCGGGCCACGGAACGGGAATCGGCCTATCTTATGGACCTGCCGCTGCATCCCAGCCAGACCCGCCTGCCGGGCAATGAGTTCGCCCTGCGCGTCATTCCCAATCCCGGCTTCATCATGGAACTCCTGCGCCACGGCAACCGCCTGGAGGTGCTGGAGCCCGAGAGCCTGAGGCAGACGGTGAAAGAAGAACTGAAAAAAGCTTTAGATATTTATGAACCGTAAACTCATTGCGCTGGCGGCTGCCGTAGTGGCCGTCGCCGCCTGTAAAACCAACGAAATGAAACCGCAAGAAGGTTATATCGGCCCTTCCCAGATGGAGATTGCCGATGGCCGCATGACCCCCGAGGTGCTCCTGGCGCTGGGCCGCCTGAGCGATCCGCAGCTTTCGCCCGACAAGAAAACCATCCTTTACGGCGTCAGTTACACCGACATCGCCGCCAACCGCAGCGTGCGCAACCTCTTCACCATCCCGGTGGAAGGGGGAGACCCCACGCAGCTCACCATGGACGGAAAGAGCATCGCATCGGCCCGCTGGAGTCCCGACGGCAAGTCCATCTTCTTCCTCCAGGGCGGCAAGCTCTTCGAGGCACCCTATGAGAACGGCCAGCTGGGACAGCGCATTTTGAAGGCCGATGTCCCCGGCGGCATCGACGACTACCTGCTGTCTCCGGATGCCACGCAGATGATTTACGTGGCCAACGTGCACAGCGCCGTGGAGGTGCCCTCCGACACGGACCCTCTGCTGGACAAGGCCGAGGCCTATGCCACCGAAGACCTCATGTACCGCCACTGGGACCACTGGATGACCGAAATTCCCCACAGCTACGTGGCCACGCTGGTCAACGGTGTCGTGAAGGAAGGCATGGACATCCTGGGCGGCGAAGAGATCAAGTTCCAGCTGCCCAACGGCCCGTTCCCGGATGTGGCCGACCTTTGCTGGAGCCCCGACGGCCGCTACATTGCCTACTCCTGCAAGAAGCTGGAAGGCAAGCAGTACGCCTTCTCCACCAATACCTGCATCTATATCTACTGCCCGCTCACCGGAGAGACCACGCAGGTTACTTCCGAGGGCGGCTATGACACGCATCCCGTGTGGAGCCCCGACGGTCAGTACCTGGCCTGGCTTTCCATGGAGCGCGACGGCTACGAGGCCGACAAGGTGCGCCTCATGATGGGCCGAGTCCTCTATGAAGAAGAAGGCGAGGGCCAGACCGGCAACCCTACCGTAGCGGGCATCCGCGACCTCACGGCCGATTTCAAATACAACGTAGACGCCCCGGTTTGGGCCGGTGACAGCAAGTCGCTGTATTTCAGCGCCCTGGCAGAAGGCATCGAAGGCATCTTCAACATCATCCCCGGCAACGAAATCTTCCGCCTCACCGCCGACACGCTGTGGTTCGACTTCGGTTCCCCGTTCGGTGTGCTGCAGGACGGAACGCTCCTTACCACTTATATGTCCATGGATTTCCCCACGGAACTGGTGGCCGTAACGGACAATACCGTGAAGCAGCTCACCTATGAGAACGAGCACCTGCTGGGCCAGCTGGACAAGCACGAAACCGAAGCCCGCTGGATTGACACCGTGGACGGCCAGAAGATGCTCACCTGGGTGCTGTTCCCGCCCCAGTTCGATGCGGCCAAGACGTATCCCGCCATCGAAATCTGCCTGGGCGGCCCCCAGGGTACGCTTTCCCAGGGATGGAGCTACCGCTGGAACTATATGCTCATGGCCCATCAGGGCTATGTGGTGGTGCTCCCGAACCGCCGTGGCACCACGGCCTTCGGCCAGGAATGGTGCGAGGAGATTTCGGGCGACTACATCGGCCTCAATATGCAGGATTACCTCAGTGCCGCCAAGATGATCAAGGCCGAGCCTTATGTATCGGGCGTTGCTGCCTGCGGCGCTTCATACGGTGGCTACAGCGTATACTATCTGGCTGGTATTCATAAGAATATGTACGACTGCTTCATTGCCCACGCCGGCATCTTCAACGAGGAGCACATGTACATGACCACCGAGGAAATGTGGTTCCCCAACTGGGACAACGGCGGCATTCCCATGGAGTATGCCTATACCGAGGGCCAGATGGGTGCAGCCGGTGACGGCGTTACCTTCGGCGGCCTGCAGCAGGCCGGCTCCCCTTGGAGCAACAAGGCCGCAGCCGTGCGCCACTACGCCAATTCCCCGCACAAGCTGGTGCAGAACTGGAATACGCCCATCCTCTGCATCCACGGCGGTTCCGACTTCCGCGTCCCCTACGACGAGGGCATGGCCGCCTTCAACGCCGCCCAGATGATGGGCGTCCCGTCCAAGCTCATAGTCTTCCCCAACGAAAACCACTGGATCCTCAAGCCGCAGAATGCCCTCTACTGGCATCGCAGCTACTTCGACTGGCTGGACCGTTGGATGAAATAACTACTGTACTTCTACGAAGACAGGCTTGGGAGTCTGGATTCTACGACCGGTGTCCGTGAGGAGACCGGTTTTTTCGTCCCGTGCGTAGATCTCAATCTCGTTGGAATCGCGGCAGGCCACCAGGACCCAGTTGCGCAAAACCGTGAAATTGCGTGGGTGCGGACCGGTTTTCTGATACGCAAGATAAGTGAGAGTGTTGTCGCCATCGGCCTTGAAGATGGCTATGCCGTCGTTCTGGAGGCGGAGGCTGGCGTAGAGATATTCGCCATCGGCCGAGAAATGGATGTCGGCGGCGCCGCGGGCGTCCACCTGGTCGGCCTTGATGATCTGCTTGATTTCGAAGCGGCCCTTGGTGGTGGGGTTCAGCACGGCCACGTCGCCGGAGAGTTCGCCAATCACGAAGGCGCGGCCGTCGGCCGTGATGATGTGACGCGGGCCGAAGTCTTCCGGCAGCTGCACGGCGGTGCGGTAGTTGGAAACGGTGTGGCCGTTAATGTCCAGCACGCCCACGGCGTCGGAACTGAATTCGCTGAAAATGAGGTGTTCTCCATCGGCCAGAAAACGTGCGCAGTGCACGTGGGGCTTGTCCTGACGCGTCATGTCGGGTCCGCCGATGCCGCTGAGGATGAGCGTATCCATGGGCATGATGCTGCCGTCGTCCTTGAGGCGATAGACGGCCAGGGAACCGCCGCTGTAATTGGCTACGGCCAGTAAGCCCATGCCGTTGGTGGCCACGTAGCACGGATCCTCCCCGTTCTGCGGCAGACCGGTGGGCTGCTTGTTGAGGAAGGTGAAGCCGCCGCCGTCAAAGCGCCAGGCGTATACCGCGGCCGTCTCGTCGGGCATTTCGCTCACGGCCCAGAGGTGGTTGCCGAAGATGGTCAAGTAAGAAGGATTGGGCATGGGAGCCTTCGCAAAGGAGCCGTACTCTCCCTCCCCGGGGATGATTTCGCCATTGGCAAGGTCAAAATCGTAAGCGTAGATGCCATCGGCATAATTCCCCACAAAAAGCGTGTGGACGTCGCGGTGCTGGCCGCAAGCCATAACCAACATAGCCAGAAGAATAAGAATTCGTTTCATATCCGCAAATATACGCTTTTTTCGTATATTAGTACCGTGAATATGGAAACCTCCATACAGTACCTTCCCGGAGTGGGGCCCAAGCGGGCCGCGCTGCTTCAATCGGAGCTGGGAATCGCTACTGTAGGAGACCTGGTGCACCTTTATCCCTTCCGTTACATAGACCGCAGCAGCATCGTGCGCATTGCCGATGTTCACCCGGATCTGGCGCTGGTGCAGGTGCGCGCCACCGTGCAGAAGGTAAGGCTGTATGCCAAGAACGGCGCGGAATTACCGGCCGAAAAGCTCAAGTTCAACGCCGTCAGCCGCCTTTCTGCGATAGTGGCCGATGAGAGCGGAGAAATGGAGATGGTGTTCTTCAAGGGCGTGAAGTGGATGCACCAGCGCCTGGTGCCGGGCTCCACCTTCATCTTCTTTGGCAAGCCGGCGGTCTTCGGCAACCACCTGAACATGGTGCATCCGGAAGTGGATGCGCCGGACAACAGCAACGCGGGCGTTCTCACGGGCGTTTATCCCTCTACCGAAAAGCTGAAGAATTCGGGCATTACCGGCAAGGTGATGCTCAAACTCATGGGGACGGCCCTGCAGGAGATTCTGCCGGTGGTGCAGGAAACGCTGCCCGATTATGTGCTCAAGGAGAAGGGCCTCGTGCCCATCACCTTCGCCCTTCGGCAGATCCACTTCCCGGTGGACCAGGATTCGCTGGCCAAGGCTTCCTATCGGCTCAAATTTGAAGAACTGTTCCTTTTGCAGCTTTCGCTGCTCAAGCAGAAATACGTCCGCAGCCGGAGTGCCGTGGGTTTTGCCATGCCGGCCGTGGGAGAGGCGTTCAATGCCTGTTACAATGCCCTGCCCTACGAACTCACGGGCGCCCAGAAACGGGTGATCCGGGAAATTCGCGAAGACATGCGCAGCGGTCACCAGATGAACCGCCTGCTGCAGGGAGACGTGGGCTCCGGCAAAACCATGGTGGCCGTTTTGAGTGCGCTCATTGCCGTGGGTAACGGCTACCAGGCCTGCATCATGGCCCCCACCGAGGTGCTTTCCCAGCAGCACTACGCCAACGTTTCCAAATACCTGAAACCTACCGGCGTCAAGTGCGCCCTTCTCACCGGAACCACTACGGCGGCCCAGCGGAGGGAGATTCACGAGGGCCTGCAGGACGGCAGCATCGGCATTCTGATTGGTACGCATGCCTTAATTGAAGATACGGTGCAGTTCAAGGCGCTGGGGCTGGCCATTGTGGACGAGCAGCACCGCTTTGGCGTGGAGCAGCGCGCCCGTCTTTGGAACAAGGGTTGGCAAGGCGTCCCGCCCCACGTGCTGGTGATGACGGCCACGCCTATACCCCGTACCCTGGCCATGACCCTGTACGGAGACCTGGACGTTTCCGTGATTGACGAGATGCCCCCGGGCCGAAAGCCCGTCACCACCATCTGCGTGGGAGAAGGCAAGCGCCACGCCATGCACAATTTCATCCGGGACGAGATAGCCAAGGGCCGCCAGGCCTTCATCGTATATCCGCTCATCTTCGAGAGCGAAAAGATGGACTACAAGAACCTCCAGCTGGGATATGAGGAAATTGTGAAGGCCTTCCCCATGCCTAATTATAAGGTAGCCATCGTACACGGGCAGCAGAATGCCCAGGATAAGGCGTTCAACATGGATGCCTTTGTGGCAGGGCGCGCCAACATCCTGGTCTCCACCACGGTCATCGAGGTGGGCGTGGATGTGCCCAACGCCTCGGTCATGGTTATCGAAAGTGCCGAGCGTTTCGGCCTGAGCCAGCTGCACCAGCTGAGAGGCCGCGTGGGCCGGGGCGCCGAGCGTTCCTACTGCATCCTCATGAAAGGCACCAAGGTGTCCAAGGAGTCGCAGAAGCGCCTGGACCTGCTGTGCGCCACGGAGAACGGCTTCGAACTGGCCGAGGAAGACATGAAGATGAGGGGCCCCGGAGACCTGGAGGGCACCATGCAGAGCGGCCTGCCCATCAGCCTGAACATTGCCTCCCTGGCCAAGGACGGGCTCATTCTCTCCGATGCCCGCGCCTACGCCCAGCACGTCCTGGACGGAGACCCCACGCTCTCCGAACAAAAAAATGCCCCGCTGGCGCGTGAACTCCAGCGGGACAAATACGTCAACAAAGACTACTCTCGGATCTCTTAATCTTACTTGGTCCTTCCAGTGTAGGCGTCTACGGTGGAGTTGCTGAAATCCTGGGCGAAGAAGGTTTCGGCCGCCTTGGCGCGGGCATTCTTCCAGGGTTCGGGGCCACCGGCCTTCTGGACTACCCACATCCGGAGTTCCTTCTTGTGCCAGTTCACCGAGCACTGGGTGGCCCAGGCTCCGCCGTGGCCGAACCAGGAATCCTCGGCGTCCTTCACCGGGGCGGTGAGGCCCAGGGAATATCCTTCCATATCGGCAGGACGGGTGCTCACGGCCAGGATGGACTTGACGGTCTCCTCTTTCAGGATGCGGACGCCATTGTCTCCCAGGCCCAGATTCATGAGCATCTTATAGAACTTGAGCTGGTCGGCGGCTGTGGTCCACAGTCCGGCGCCGGCCGAGGCAAATACGTGCGAATCGTTGTACGGACGCTGCTGGTTGTCCATTTCCTCTACCCAAACCGCCGGGGCGTTGTCCTGATAGGCGTACAGCTCGATCTTTTTCTTGAGCTGCTTGTCGGTGGGCCAGAACCAGGAGGATTTCATTCCCAGCGGGTCCAGAACCGTCTGTTTGAGATACTGCTCCCATTTCATGCCGGTGACCACCTCCACCACGGCGGCGCCAATGTCAATTCCCGTGTTGGAATAGAGGACCTGGGTGCCGGGTTCGAACATGATGGGCGATGCAGCGGCGATGGACGCAACCTGGCGGATGGGGGCTCCGCCGGACCAGCCGCCGCCCCGTACGTCGGGACGCTTGGCGCTAATCTCGAAGGGGAAGCCGCCGGTATGGTTCATCACCATGCGGATGGTGAGCACGTTCTTGGCCTTGTGGAGGACCTTAGTGCTGTCATCCTTCTGTTCCAGGACCCAGAGTTCGGCAAATTCCGGCAGGTATTTGGAAACGGGGTCGTCCAGCGTTATGCGGCCTTCCTCCACCAGCTTGGCAATGGTGACACCGCAGAAACCCTTGGTCTGCGAGCACTGCATATACACATTGTCCAGGCCGATCCGGCGCTTGGCCTCTACATCGGCATACCCGATGCAGCAGGTCTCCTGCACGCCATCCTTATAAAAGATGCTGATGGCGCCGGGCAGCTCGCCGCTCTCTACATAGGGCGCCAGGGCTTCCCGGGCATACTGGGTCTTGGACGGAGTGACCTTCTTCTGGGCATAGGCCGATTGGCCGGACGCCGCCACCAGCAGCATCAAGGCCATTGCAACGTAGACAATGCGTTTCATATAATAGGGTTTATTTCATCTTGCTTTCCATCAGCGTGTCGTACTGGAGACGCTTGCGGAAGATGTCAATGGCCGTGTAGATGGCGCTCATCATGGAGCGGGGATCGGCCTCGTCTCGGCCGGCCATGTCATAGGCCGTGCCGTGGTCGGGCGAGGTACGCACGATGGGAAGGCCCGCCGTGTAGTTGACGCCGTCGGAGAAGGCGAGGGCCTTGAACGGGGCCAGGCCCTGGTCGTGGTACATGGCCAGCGTAGCGTCAAAGCGGCTGTAATTGCCCAGGCCGAAGAAACCGTCGGGGGAGTACGGGCCGAAGGCCTGGATGCCCTCCTTCATGGCTTCCTGCACGGCCGGGAGGATGATGTTCTGCTCCTCGTCGCCCAGCAGGCCGCCGTCGCCGCAGTGGGGGTTCAGACCCAGGACGGCGATCTTGGGATCGGCCACGCCGAAGTCGCGCTGGAGCGAGGCCTTCATGATGCGGAGCTTGCCCAGGATGCTTTCGCGGGTGAGGCTCTTCGGCATGTCGCGCAGGGGAATGTGGCCCGTGACCACGCCAATCTTGATCTGGTCGCTGACCATGATCATGGTGACGTCATCGGCCCCGAATTCTTTCTGCAGATATTCCGTGTGGCCGGTGTTGGAGAAGCCTTCCGAGCTCATCGCGCGTTTGTTGATGGGGGCCGTCACCAGCACGTCCACCTGGCCGTCCTTGAGGTCTTTCACGGCCGTTTCCAGCGACTTGATGGCCGCCTTGGCGCTGTCCGGCGTGCTCTGGCCGGGCTCGGCGTAGATGTTGTCCGGCAGGCAGTTGACCAGGTTGATCTTCTTCTGCTTGGCATCGGCCGCCGAAGAAATGACATTGATGTCCATGGGGCCGATGTTGTGCAGTGTCTTGCGGTAGAAGCCCATCAGCTTGGACGACCCGTAGATGACGGGAGTGAAGGAATCCAGGATGCGCTCGTCTGCGAGGGACTTGATAATAACCTCGTAGCCTATTCCATTGCTATCACCTTGGGTGATGCCAACTACCAATTTAGGGAGACTCATAGTAATTCTTGATTATCAGCAATATAACCGGTATCCTCCGGCAGGTTCGGACTGTGGTAAGCTGCTACCGCCAGGGCGTCGCAGCGCTCGTTCTCGGGGTGTCCGGCATGCCCCTTGATCCAATGGAAAGCCACCCGGTGCCTGTGGTACACGGTGTCGAAGCGGAGCCACAGGTCCACGTTCTTCTTTTTCTTGAACCCGGTACGCTTCCAGTTCTCCAGCCAGCCCTCGTTGAGGGCCTTGACCACGTAGGAGGAATCGCTCACTACATGGACCTCGGCATTGTCCCACTTGATCTGCTCCAGGCCGATGATCACCGCCAGCAGTTCCATGCGGTTGTTGGTGGTGAGGGCGAAGCCGCCGCTCATCTCCTTCTCGTGGGAACCGCAGCGGAGCACAATCCCATAGCCGCCGGGGCCAGGATTTCCACTGGCTGCGCCGTCGGTATAAAGGTATATGGGAGGCCTACTTTCCATACATGCAAAGATAACAAAAAAATGCTTACCTTTGTATGATATGAATTTATTGGAGAATGTTCAAGCGCAAGTTAAGGCAAGCGCTTCCGTAAAAGAGGCTTTATTGGCAGATGAGGCTGCACTGCAGAGGATTGTCTGCGTGGCTCAGCTGCTTGTGGATACCTATAAGGCAGGGGGGAAGACCCTCTGGGCCGGGAACGGCGGTTCGGCGGCCGATGCCCAGCACATGGCTACGGAGATGGTGAGCAAGTTCCGCATAGAGCGGAAAGGGCTCCCGGCCATAGCCCTCACGGTGAATTCTTCCACCCTTACCGCCATCGGCAACGATTATGGATATGAGCATGTGTTTGCCCGGCAGATCGAGGCCTGCGGAGCGGCGGGGGACGTGTTTATCGGCATATCCACTTCCGGCAATTCCGCGAATCTGGTGAAGGCGCTGGAGGCTTGCAAAGCCAATGGCGTCGTGACGGTGGCCCTGGTGGGCGCAAAGCCCTGTGCCATGGATGCTTACGATTATGTGATCCACGTTCCCTCGGAGGATACGCCCCGCATCCAGGAGTGCCAGACCATGATCGGCCATATTCTTTGTGATGCCGTAGAACAGTCTCTATTTGGTGGAAATTGTTGTCTGTAGGTTTAAACTTTTTTTTATCCGTTAATACCCATGGTATTATCGGAAATTTTATGTAACTTTGCGCCGCGTTAGAAAAGCAACTTTTTACAACTTATAAATTATTTACAAACAATTATGATCAGACTTGGTATTAACGGTTTTGGCCGTATCGGTCGTATGGTTTTCCGCGCTGCTGTGGAGAACTTCAACAAGGACATCGTGGTAGTAGGTATCAATGACCTCCTCGATCCCGATTATCTCGCTTACATGCTCAAGTACGACTCCGTGCACGGCGCATTCAACCATGACATCAAAGTCGAAGGCAACTACCTTATCGTAGACGGCAACAAGATTCAGGTCTTCTGCGAGAAGGATCCCGCCAACATCACCTGGGGTGCCCTCAATACCGACGTGGTTGTTGAGTCCACCGGTTTCTTCCTCACCGCCGAGCTCGCAGAGGCTCACATCAAGGCTGGTGCCAAGAAGGTGATCATGTCCGCTCCTTCCAAGGACGCTACCCCTATGTTCGTTTACGGTGTGAACGATAAGACCTACGCTGGCCAGACCATCATCTCCAACGCTTCCTGCACCACCAACTGCCTGGCTCCTATCACCAAGGTGCTCAACGACAAGTTCGGTGTGGTTCGTGGCCTCATGACCACCGTGCACGCTGCTACCGCTACCCAGAAGACCGTTGACGGTCCTTCCAAGAAGGATTGGCGCGG